>JAOACQ010000067.1 GCA_026417755.1 Brevinematales bacterium
CTCTTCTATTCGCCCATATTCCACCATTAGTCTCACTACTATAACTAAACTCTATCGTGAGTTCTGTCACCATATGCTCATTCCCTTCATTATCTTTCATACTATATCCGTCAATATTCAGCTTATCAACTTCTATTCCAAGTTCCTTAAGTCTATTTGTTACATTGTCAATATTATCCTTTATCCCTAAACTATGAGCAACATCTACCCCACTACATTGCCAGATAATCTCTCTCCTCCTCAGTTCTATATACTCCTTCTTTGCCTTTTCAAGATTAGCAACCTCATACTTCTTGCCTTTATACCAGAATTCTATCTCACTTATACATATGTCATCATATACACTGCCGGGATAGGTGGAGATAACATTGAAAACCCAATCAAAGCCATCTATTACAAATGGGAACTCAATGCATTGCTTTTCAAAATTATCACCTATAATAAAATTCGTGCTAAACACTTTTTCATATTTCTTACTTTTTTCATTTCCATATCTTATTACTCCTAATCTAACTTCTTTTGCTCTAGCGTTTTTATAAAACAAATCTTTATTTTTTTGAAAACCGTTGTATATAACTATCTTGTCTACAGGATAATTCTTTTTCAGTAAAATGAAAAAGTATGGAATACCAGATTCTGTTCTCACATTTGTATTAATGGCTAATGTAGTATTGGTATTGTTATCGAATAGGTTAAAAAATGAATATTTCAAAGGATTTCCATCTTGACCAATTACTATACTTTGGTTAAATATCCATTCATGCTTAACATTAAGTTCAAATTTCAAAGCAAAACTTCCATTAATGAACGTTGTCAAAACAAGGAAAATTAAACTTAACTGTATTTTTTCACACATTTCAAAACTCCTTTTATCTTACTACATAAACAGTGCCACGCATAGTATTGTTACCCCATGCTCCTGAGTAATCCCATTGACCACGAACCCTTTCAACCCCAAAATTTTGTATAAATCTTAAATAATTATCCCCTCTGATAGTGAAACACCCTTCACTCCAGTTATTGTAGTTTATTATGGATTATAAAAATTTGTCTATCTCTCACAAATCGAACTGAAAAATTTCAGAAATAATAATATTTCCTTATAAAAAAAATGTCAAAAATTTTTTTCTGTTATATAGAATAGTTAATTTATAGACAGAAATCATAGTTTTTAATCTGTTATGAGATAAATATATTTTTTTAATTACAACATAGCTTTAATTTTTTTAAGAATTTTTGTATAATTTAGTAGATAAATGTAAATATCATTCCTAAAATTTTTATAATATAATCTGAGAAAATGATTATTAAGATGAATGTGATAGAAATAATTATAACTTTTTATCTTTGGTGTTTTCTTTTAAGATTTATTTTTTGAAATCTTAACCTTATATCGTTTTCAGTTAGAGAATAAAAAACCTTTGTTATAAAAAATTAAAATACCCTTATTCTTTAGAATAATAAATAAATATTTTAAGTCTTTTTTCTATATTTACAAAAAAAGACTATTTTTTAGTGGCCCTATCAATAAAATAATTAAGTGCCTCAACCAAATCTTGCAATTCATCTTTTCTTCTGAGTTTAAACTTAAGATCTTTAATATCAATTTTACCATCCGCGGCGTCTTTAAGTGTTTTCTTTATCCTGTAGACAGGACCTGCCAACTTATGTGATATAAATAAGCCAAATATTGCAATTAAGATTATATATAATATGCTGATACTTATAAGGGGTACAGCATAAATTTCAAATACATTCAAAGGCTTCATATCAAGATAGGTAGAAGGATTATTATAATCTACTTTCTTCCATTCTTCTTCTGTTAAAAGTTTTGCTTTAAAATAGAGAGGTTCTTTATAGCGAAAAGCCTTTGCAACTGCCATTACAGCAAATGACAGGACAAAGCCAAGAAGTATAAGTATAGAAAATCTCAAAATAAAACGAGTCTGAAAAGGCTTATCAATAAAATATCTCCACCTGAATTTTTTCTTATTCACAAACTCCTCCTTATAAATTTAGTAAAATTCAATTTTTTATCGGAATATTATACTTTAATATAAAATTTTATTTTGTCAAGTGATATAAAAGAGTTTTTATAAATTCCGATAAAACTTAATGGAGGAGTTAATGAAAAAAATTTTTCTAATAATATTAATAACTATTTTTTCCTGTTCAAAAGAGGCAAAAAATATTGTAAAAAGTGAGGATAAACCCATCGAATCTAGTAGGGCAATATCTATGGGGCCAATTTTTCTGCCCGAAAATTCTTTTTTCAGTACTATTTCTATTAATTACTTTACTTCAATCCCAACAAGCACGAAAGTTTTTTTTACTATGGCTGGAGAGATTGATTGGGTAAGGGAAGAAAAGTCTTCAAAAATATTCCATAAAATGATATTTAAAGATCTCGAAGAAAGTACATTTTATAAATTTGCTTATAAAGAAGAAACATCAAAGAAAGAAGGTTTTATAAAAACTCTCCCATATGGTACTGAATATGAATTTGAATTTTTAATTACAACTACAGATTTTGAGATAGGGGATTTGCGGGAATCTTCTTTTATTGTTATTCTGTCAAAAACCAACCAAATGGGAATTAATGAGTTTTATGAAATTTATAAGAAAAATGAGAATATTTTTTCTTCAAATATTATTGTGCCAATTTTTGATATTGTTTTTAATGGAGAAAAGATTTTTAAGAGTAAAGATGATGGAATTGATTATTTTTACTATAAAGATGTAGCAATAATAGGGATAAACAAAAAACTGGAAAATTATGATAAAATTTCTTATTATATTCCTGAAAATGGCAAGGTTTATTTATTGATAAGTGATATAGGAAGAAGGGAAGTAGAAATAATTGCAGAAAAATATAAATTCTACGTGGAAAAAATATATGTCTATAAAAATTCCTACATTAAAAGTGATAAAGTTTTTTCTCTTGATAATCCAATAAAGGTAAGTGTAACTAAAAATTCAAAATATGCGATGGTATTAAAGGAGGTTTTTTAATGGGTAATAAAATTTTACTTGTAAATGGGCCAAATCTTAATATGCTTGGGACAAGGGAGCCGGATAAATATGGACGTTTGACACTTAATGAAATAGTTGAGAATTTAAGTAAGATTTCAAAGGAAAATGGTTTTATATTAAAAGATTTCCAATCAAATCATGAAGGAGAAATTATTGATTTTCTTCATCGGGAAGGAGCTTCTTCAAAAGGGCTTATTATTAACGCTGGAGCTTATACACATACATCTATAGCAATAAGAGATGCAATACTATCAGTTTCAATTCCTTTTGTTGAGGTTCATCTCTCTAATGTATATAAGAGAGAGGATTTCCGAAAAAATTCTTATCTATCTGATATAGCTATTGGTGTTATTTCAGGTTTTGGGTATTACGTTTATGAGCTAGGGTTTTATGCACTTGTGAATTATCTTGAAAACAATAATTGACTTTTTTGACCAAAAATGTTATGTTACTAATGAGCTTGAGGTTAAAGATGAAGAAGACGTTGTTGGTTTTTATGTTGTTTTTTGCCTGTAGTAAAGGCGGTGTTATTTCTGAAAAAATAATTTTAAACCCTAAAGATATAAAAACTGGTTATGATAGTGAGGCTACTGCTATAATGAATGCGATGAGATTTTTGGGATATGAGGTAGATGAGGCTTTTGTTTTTGGAGCTGGCAGCGGGATGGATTTTTATTTTTTTCAGTCAGCTTTTCCCTTCATTGGTATAAAAAGTGACAAAATGGCGGAGAATTTCTTTGAGAATACAGGTATAAAATGGTCAGGAAAACAGTATACGAGTTACAAAAAGTCTATAGATATAATTAAAAATAAACTTAAAGAAGGAATACCGGTTATTTTGAGGGTAGATGTAAGATTTCTTCCTTATCGATATGGTGGAAAGTATGGGAGCAAATTATCTAGTTATGGACGACATTATGTTACACTTTTTGGGATTGATTTTGATAAAAATCTTGCTTATATCACTGATAACGAAAGCTCTAATATTATAGAAATAAGCCTCAACGATCTTGACAAAGCCAGGAATTCTACTACACAGGCTTTCACTCCATATGGTGAGTTTTATTGGATTGAAAAAGAAAGGGTGGACGTTCCTTCTTATAGAAAGATTCTTTTAAATTCATTAGAACAAGTGGTAAAAAGTTATGAAAAACCAGTTAAAAAAAATATGAGTGAATTAAAAAATTTTTATGGAATCGAAGCAATAAATAATTTAAGTAAGGAAATTGTAAATATTGAAAAGTTTGTTCAAATAGAAATGTTTTTATCTGGTGTTTTCTATAGTTTTTATCATTATATAGAAAAACTTGAAACTAAGGGAGCCGCTAATAGGGAAATATTTAAAGATTATCTTGTTTTTATGAATTCAAAATTGAAGGATAAAGAATTAGAAAAGATTATAAAACAAATTAATATATGTGCCGAAAACTGGAAGATTCTTTCAAGTGAATTTAAAGAAATATCTTCTATTATTACAAATTACAATGAAAAATATGAGAGAAAGGCATTATATGATAGAGTCGGGGCTATAGCAGATTCTCTTGCTAAAGAAGAGGATAGATTATACAAAATGATAAAGGATTATATAAAATAATTTTATGGAAGAAGTAAAATTACCTATCTTTATACAACTTGCTGAGAAACTTCTTAAAGTAAAATATAATTATTTTACATTAGATAATTCTCTTATATTATCTGAAGAAGCGTGGCAATGGATAAAAAAGATAAAGAAAGAATTTTATTTTTACTCAAAATATAAAGATAAAAAATTCTTGAGACTGAGAAGATTATTTTTTGAAAAGGATTATAAAAAGCATCAAGAAAAGTATCCTGATCTATTTAACAAAGAGAGTTTCAACCCGGTTAATTTTTCTATGGCGGTAGGAGGCAGTGGTCTTGAGAAAAATCTTTTTATAGGATATTTTTTAAAAATTACAGATGTAAAAAATGGCAATTATTTTACAAATTCTTTTGGGAAACCAATAGTTCCGATTCAAATTAATCTTCAGATTTTAACTAATGTTCTTGAATATTATATTTCAACTTCTCTTATGCCTGATGGTAAAATACCTGAAAAAATTATTTTTCTGTCAAAATATAAAGAAGATATTGATAATTTAATAAATACCTGTAATTTTATAACAGAACTATATGAATTATCAAAAAAGGAAAAATCACCATTTTTAAGAAGTGGGCATATACTTGAGTTTATAAGTGGGCTCAATATTTTCCTTTCAAAATTTTCAAAAGAATTGATAGAGAATGGATTTGCAACCCTTGTGGCTTCCGATGGAAAATCTATTTTGAATATTGTGGAGGAACTTAAAAATATAGTGAGTACTGCTTTAAAGTGTTTTGTGATAGATATTTTGCAACCTTTGATTTTATCTATAAATTATAAAGTAGAAATTTCAGAAGATAGGGTGATATTTATAGATCAAAATAGATATAAAAAGAGTATTTTTGAGAGAATTCTTGATTTTTTTCTACCTGAAGTAATTGAAAATAAAGAAATAAATGTGGAATTTTATGAGACAAATATAGCAAAAAAGAATAAAGAAGATATAATTAAGAAGGAAAGAATATACGTAGATTCCGAGAATTTTATAGAGCTATTAAAATTACTTAAAAATTTTAATAATACTTTAAGAGAAGATCTTGAGCCGGAATTTGATGTTAACGGAAAATTATTAAGTCTTAAACAGGGTTTTGATCAGTTTGATATTCCTCAAAATAAGAGAAATATTGACCCTTTAAGACACACCTTGACAGGGAAATTTTCTCCAAAAGATTTTATAGATTTCAATAACAATGATGAAATGGTTATAAAGGGAGTTTACTGGTTATATGATAGAATTCAAAGTATTATTGATTATAACAAGATTAACTCTGAGGGCATAGAACTGGAAAAGGCGAAAAGTATAGTGGAGGATGTGAGAGGTTTATACTTTCCATCGAAAAATGAATATAATGAGATAAGAATTTATGGGACATTTTCAAAATTCAAAATTTTTCTCGATAGACTTTTTGGTTCAAAATTAATGCAGTCTAAATACCATACTATGATGAAAGATATTTTAAACTGTATGGATAAATGTAGAATTCAAATTATAAAAAAAGAAAAATAATTATTCTTTTTGAAATACTTGGCAAGCTCTTGCACACTTCCCACAATCAATACATTTTTCTTTGTCAATATAAGGTGCCTCATATGGGCTATTTTGCTTTATAGCTTCAATAGGACATATGTTAATAACGGGGCAAGGATGATTTTGTGGGCAAAATTCACTTCTTACTAATATCATTTTAATCTCCAAATATAAATATATTAAAATATATTAATATTTTAATGTTAAGTCAAATTTAATTTTTGGGTTAAAACATTTTTTTATTTTTTAAAAAAATCTATTGACAAAAAATACTCTTTGTATTAAAATTAACCAAGAGGTGGATTTTGAGGTTTTTCTACTCTTTTGAGGTGGAGTGGAATATATCTTTTGAGGGTTTTTAGTTAGTAAGTCCGTTAAATAAATAAAAAGGAGAGGAGTTATGAAGAGAGTAGTGTTAGTGTTAGTAACCATTGCTCTTGCAGTGAGCTTTGGTTTTTCTGCCGTTAAACCTTATAACGGCGAAAAGGTTAACCTTGTTCTTGCTGTTTTTCCAAGTCTTGATGCTGCTTACAATGCAGCTCTTCCTGAGTTTTACAAGAAATTTCCTAACATCAAAGTTGAAGTAAGAGCTTTAGGTTATGGTGATCACCACAACATGCTTGTTACAGCTCTTGCTGCTGGTAAAGGTTTACCAGATATTTCTGTTGTTGAAATCGGTTACATTGCTCAGCTTGGTGCTGGCGGTGGATTTGAAAATCTTCTTGATCAACCTTACAATGCTGGACAGTTCAAGAAAGATTTTACACCTTACAAATGGGCTCAGGCTTCATTAGGTCAAAAGAATCTTTTTGCTATGCCAGTTGATATTGCTCCTGGTTGTGTATGGTATAGAAAAGATGTTTTTGATGAAAGAAAAGTTAAGATTGAAAGCATTGTTGATATTGAAGATCTCTTCAAAGCTGGTAAAACTTTAACTTA
>JAOACQ010000008.1 GCA_026417755.1 Brevinematales bacterium
CAGCAATCTCATCCTCTCTTATTGCCTCAAGAGCCCTGCCAAATCTACTCCTTATAAGCCTTTGAAGAAATAGATAAAATATAATAACAAAAACCCATATAAAAACAGAATAAAACAATTTATCAGAATTTGTAAAAACAAAAGAACCTATTTTTAAAGGTGGAATATTATTTATTCCTAATGGACCTCTTGTCACTTTATCCCAGTTGATTATTAAATTTTTCACTATTTCTCCAAATCCAAGTGTAGCAATAGCAAGATAATCTCCTCTTAATTTCAGGGATGGCAAACCTATAAGTAACCCGGCTATAAAACTTAATAATGCCGATAACAAAAGTGCTATAAAAAAACTTCCGTTTGTGTTAACAAGATATATAGCCGTAGTATAAACACCTATAGCAAAAAAGCCGGCCTGACATATTGATAGTAAGCCAGTAAAACCAGTAATCAAATTCTGGCTCAATGCCAAAATACTATATATACCAATATAAATGACAATCAAAAAAACAAAATTTGACATTATACCTTCTCCTTAACTTTTTTACCAAGAAGTCCAGAAGGTTTAAAAATTAATATTAAAATAAGTATTGAGAAAGAAATTGTATCTTTAAGTCCTTGAGAAATCCCAAGTATAGCAACCCCAAAAGTTTCAAGAATACCAAGTATTACACCACCCAGCATAGCCCCAGAAATATTTCCAATTCCCCCAAAAACAGCAGCAATAAAAGCCTTTAATCCAGCCATTGTTCCCATAGTAGGGTAAACCTTAAACTCCATCCCCATAAATACTCCCGCAATAGTTGCAAGCCCGGCACCAATCGCAAAAGTAAGACTTATTACAGAATTAATATTTATCCCCATCAAAGATGCAGTATCTAGATCTTCACTAGCCGCTCTCATAGCCTTTCCCCATTTTGTCTTACCAACAAAAAGTCTTAAAACGACCATTAAGAAAATAGAAACCACTATGACAACAATCTGATGAGGTGTGATAGAAATATGAAAAATCGAAATAGGTTCATTGATATAAGGATATTCAAACTTTTTTGCCTTTGTCCCAAAAATCATTGCTGCAAGATTTGATAATATTATTGAAACACCTATAGCCGATAATAGGGGTGCAAGCCTATTTGCCTTCCTTAAAGGTTTATATGCAAGTTTCTCAGTTACAACTCCAACAAGAGCAGAAAACAAAACCCCAACGATCAAAGCAATAAGAAATAGCAAAAAATTATTTCCATAAGATGATATAAAATAATTCCAGATTATAAGACTCACGTAAGTCCCAAGCATTAAAAACTCACCATGGGCAAAATTTATGAGTTTTAAAATACCATAAACCATTGTATAACCAAGTGCTATTAAAGCATAGATAAAACCGATAGTAACTCCATTAACAAGATGTTGTAATAACTCAACAAAAGAGATGTTAAATAAACTCATTTTTTCCCCTCATTAAGGTAGCACTTCCTCTGATTTCTCAGTCTCTTTATTTTTTCAAATATTACGCAAAAACAATAAAAAGATTTTCTAAATTTCAGGTAGGCTGAGGCTGTCAAAAAATAAACTTTTTGGCAGCTCCAGCCCAAATCAAAATTATTTTATCTCTACTAGCTTATCATCTTTAATAGTAAAAACCTTCTTTTGCTTATATTGTTTATTTTCAGCCACAAATATACCTACATTCTTAATAGCATCTCCCTTTTCTTTCATAAAGGTAACTATTCCGCTTGCTCCATTATAATTTTCAGTAGAAGCAACATATTCTCTGATCTTGTCCCTATCAAGTTTGAGATTCTTCTTCACTTCATCAGAAGACTCATTATAAACCTTTTCTATAGCTGAAATGAGTATCTTAGCAGAATCGTAAGCATTCATACTGAATGAGTCTGGTTTAACACCCCATTTTTTCTCATAATTTTCGACAAAAGTTTTTTTAACGGGTGAGTCCCCCTCCTCGGCAGAGTTTGCGAATATTACACCATTTGCAAGATCACCAACTAAATCAAAAATTTCAGGATTTGAAAAACCATCCCCGGCTAAGAATTTTACATTAAGCCCGAGTTGCTTTGATTGTTCAAGTATCTGTGCCATTTCAGCAACATAATTTGGCATATAGAGAGCTTCTGGCTTTGCGTTCTTTATCTTGGTGAGTTGGGTTTTAAAATCTTTGTCATCCTGCAGCCCGGACTCCATAGCGACAATCTTACCACCAAGTTTTTCAAATTCAGATTTAAAATCCTCAGCAAGCCCCTGACTATAGTCATTCTTAAGATGTAGTATGGCTATCTTCTTTAAACCTAATTTTTCATAAGCATATCTTGCAAACACCTTAGCCTGAAGTTCATCAGAAAGAACATTTCTGAAAATATAGTTTCCGACTGAGGTTAAGGCTTTGTGTGTTGAAGAAGGTGTTATCATAACAACTTTTTCAGACTGGCATTTCGGGGCAATAGCAAGTGCACAACCAGAAAAAACCGGTCCTACAATACCAAAAACTTTGTCAACCCCTGCAAGTTTCTCTATAGCTGGAGTAGCCTTCTCAGGTTTGCCTTCATCATCTTCAATTATCAGAACAATCTTCTTTCCAGCTATACCACCCTCTGCATTTTTCTCCTCAACAGCCATTTTAACAGCCTGGGACATAAGTTTACCATAGTTTGCAGCACCACCAGTCATAGGTCCCATAAAACCTATTTTTATAACTTCCTGTTTTCCACAGGATAAAACAAAAAGTATTAGCATTAATATACTTAATTTTCTCATTTTTTACCTCCTTAAAGGATAAAATTATAATTGAATTTAACTTTTTGTCAAATTTTGACTAATTACGAATACTTTAAAAATTAACAGTTTAAAAATGTTTAACCTTTTTATTTTTATACCGAAAAGATAAATTGAGATTAAAAAATTGGAGGAAAGATGGCAGAATTAATACTTAATGTCAGTCTGGTTAATCCCGAAAAACCGAAAGAAAAGATTCAAAAAAATAATTCAGAGAAAAATGATATATCTTTCAAAGATACACTTAACAAATTTAAAGAAGAATCAAAAACTGAAAAAATAATGGAAAAACTAGAAAACAAAATAGAAAATATAGAAAAAAAATTATCTGCTATTGAGAATACTGAATTACCAAAAGAAGAAATAATAAATTTTATCAATAATATAAAAGAATTACTTAATCAACTTAAACAATCTATGAACAACAATAATAATGAGAAAAAAGAACTTAACACCAATATCTTGTTTGCAATTGATTCAATTTTACAGATGATTGAAAATTTCCTAATGAAAGGGGATTTCAAAAACTTGATGGAACTTATAAAAAACAACAAAACTGAAATAAACTTAGAAAAAATTTTTACTAAAGAAAACATTTCAACTGAAAATAAGGAGCCACTTCACCAAAAAGAATCAATTAAAAACGACAACAATATTAACTTCACAGAAACAAAACAGATAGAAAAAATTAATCCAGAAAACAAACAAATAGTTAAAAATGTTGAACCCAAAAACGAAGAAACTAAAAACATAATTATTGAGAAAGTAAAAAAAGAAACAGAAACCATTAAAGAAATGATAATTACGATAGATAAGAAGGTCGATAAGCAAGAAAATATTATAGTAAAAAATTATTCTCCTTTTACAAGTAGCTTGAACAAGGCAAATATTGAAGCTCTGATAAATCAAATAACAGGGAGAGCTCTTGTTGTTATAAAAGATGGAAAAAGTGAACTAAAGATGCAACTATTTCCACCAGAACTTGGAAAGATGAATATGAAATTTGTTCTTGAAGATGGTCAATTAACTGGAAAGATTGTCGTATCAACAAAAGAGGCTTTTATGTTATTTGATCACAACAAAGAACAACTTGCTCAATCATTAAATCAGGCTGGTGTTGATGTTGGTAGAATAGATATAAGTTTATCAGATTTTGAAACAAATGGAGAAGGACATTCTCAAGAAGAAAAAATGGAAAAAAGTTTTTTCTTTGGTGATATAACAAAGAGTGAAAATTTCGAGGATGATTTTGTAAAAACAAATTTTCTTTTAGATAGCACAATTAATTATCTTGTATAGAAAATAGGAGGAAGTATGAATATATTAATGTCCCCATCAGAGCTTAACGAAGCAAACTATAAAGTAGATGCTTTTAATAAAGAATTAAAAGAAAGACAAAAAGTAGTAAGTAAAGGAACACTTGAAGAAGCTGATTTTATGAAGTTACTTATTACACAGCTTAAAACACAGGATCCAACAAAACCGATGGAGGATAGAGAATTTATTACTCAGATGGCTCAATTTACTTCACTCAAGCAAATGAATCAATTTGGAGAAAGTATGAAAAATCTTGTTCGAGAATTTACATTCACAAGATCTCTTGGCCTTGTAAACAAAATAGTATTCTGGAATGACGACACAGGAAATCAGTTCAGTGGTATTGTTGACAGTATAAAAGTAAAAGCGGGTGAAACATTTCTTATGGTTGATGGCAAAGAGATTTCACCAAACAAGATTGTTGAAGTGAGAGAAAGAAATGTAGAAATTCAAAATTTACCCAATAAAGATAATGACTCAAAACTTAATAATATAGAAGAACTTAATTTCAAAAGATTTTAAAAAAGGAGTTGGCATATGATGCGTTCATTATATTCGGCTGTTTCCGGTTTGCAGAATCATCAAACAAGAATGGATGTTATAGGTAATAACGTTTCAAACGTTAATACTACCGGTTTTAAGAAAGGCAGAGTAACCTTTCAGGACATTCTTTCTCAAACCTTGACTGGAGCAGCAAAACCAACAGATGAAAGAGGTGGATTAAACCCAAAACAGGTTGGTCTTGGTATGACTATTGCCTCAATTGATACCCTTATGAACCAGGGAAGTTTACAAGTTACAGGTAAAAACACAGACCTTGCTATCGCCGGTGAAGGTTTCTTTGTAATGAAACTCGGAGAAAGAACATTTTACACAAGAAACGGTAATTTTCTTATTGATAAAGAAGGAACTTTAGTAAATGCCAACGGACTAAAGGTTCAGGGATGGAATGCAATAACACTCGAAAACGGTGAAAGAATAATTAATACTTCGGCTCCTGTTGAAGATTTAAAAATACCACTTATGGAGAAACTTGAGGCAAGAGAAACCTCTGTGGTAAGGGTAAAAAGTAACCTCAACTTTGATACTCCAATTTTAGGCCCAAATCCGACTCAAGAAGAAATACTTAAAAACACTCATTCCACAAGAATTGATATATTTGATAGATATGGTAATAAGCATGGCCTTGTACTTAATTTCAGAAGAGAAGATCTTAATAGGTGGAGAATGACAGCTACCATAGATGGGGTTGCTACAGATACAATAAGGCTTAACGTAGGTGGGGCAAAGGTTGATACAAACAACGAACTTATTCTCAATTTTAACACAAATGGAACAATAGGTTCTATAGCAGAAGCGGCCGGAGCAAACCCTCAAACTATGGCAGAAGGTATTCTCACGGCTAATGTAGTTTATACCCTTCCGGACGGAGAAACAAGAAGTTTTAACCTAAATCTCGGTACATCTGGAGAAGTTAAAGACTCTGTAACCCAATTCAGCGCACCGACATCTACTAGAGCTTATTTTCAGGATGGTTATGAAATGGGTTATCTTGAATCATTTAAAATCGATGATTCAGGAACAATAACTGGAAACTATTCAAACGGAGAAATAAGGACACTTGGACAGGTTGCTATTGCAGCTTTTGTTAACCCTATGGGTTTAATTAAAGAGGGAGAAACTCTCTTCTCTGAATCAAATAACTCTGGGCTTCCAAATATTGGAGCAGCAGGAACTCAGGGTAGAGGTAAGGTTAATGCTGGAACACTTGAAATGTCAAACGTTGACCTTTCTGAAACATTCACAGATATGATTGTAACAGAGAGAGGCTTTCAGGCAAACTCAAGAGTTGTTACAACAAGTGATGATATGTTAAGAGAAATACTCAACTTAAAGAGATAAAATAAAAGAGGTGCTTAAAGCACCTCTTTTTTATTCAAATTTTTCGTGATAGTAGTAATCATAATTTTCGTTATAAGTAGCATTACTGACTATGTTGCCGTTTGAATATTTCTTGTATTCTATTAGAGAAAGTTTTAAGTATTTATTGTCAATAATAATCGGTTTGTATTTTGAGTAATGTCGATAAATAATTGAAGAGTTTGTTACTGTTATATCTTCGGTAGCTTCAATTTCTGTTGATTTCCATGGCCAAGTTCCAGACTGGATTACCTGGTTATTTGAATATCTTGTCATCTTACATACCTCAGGTAGATAAACGTAAACCCAGAAAAGAATATCACCATTAGAATTCGTATTTACTCCATTTGAATAAAGAACATTATTTGTGTAATGAGCTAAATATTTCCATTTTGTGTTGAGAAATGTAACTTTTTCTTCTAACTTTGTTTCACAAGAAGATAAGATTATAAACACAGCAATAAAAATAAAAGTTCTTAAAAATAAAATTTCTTTTTTCATTTTAATCCTCCTGTTATTAATATTAACACAATAACTAACAATTATCAATTTTTTAAAAAAGTTTCATTTTAATAAATTTTAAATCAAATTTGACAAAAGTAATTAGTTATCATAAAATTTTCCAAGGAGATTATATGGCTATTGAGAGATATATTTTACCTGCCAGTTTATTTTTTGGTGGGTTGGTGATTGGTTTTATTTTTGAAAAAGTTATTCTGAAAATTCTTGGTAAAATAGCTTCTAAAACAAACTGGCAGGGGGACGATATTATAATTAATGCCTTTAAAGGCTGGATAGTCTTTCTCTTCATCATTCTTGGCACTTATCTTGCAATTATCAACTTCAATTTAAACGAAAAGTTACTTGAATTAATCAAAAAGATTTTAATAGTTCTCGCTATTTTCGGTGGAACAATGGTCGTTGCAAAGATAGCCACTGGTTTTGTAAATCTCTATCAGGAAAAAATAAAGGATGTCCTACCTAAAGCTACTTTATTTTCTTCATTAACCAGATTTTTTATCTTATTGCTTGGAGGTATTATTATTCTCCAGTCTCTCGGCATTTCAATTTCTCCTATACTTGCAGGACTTGGTGTTGGTGGGCTTGCTGTGGCACTTGCTCTTCAGGATACATTATCTAACCTTTTTTCTGGTCTACAGATAATTGTTTCAAGACAAATAAAAATTGGGGATTACATAAGGCTGGAAACAGGAGAAGAAGGATATGTGGTTGACATTAACTGGAGAAATACAACTATAAGAGAAATGAAAAATAACGAGATAATAATTCCAAACTCAAAACTATCGCAGTCAATTATAAAAAATTTCCACCTACCAGAAAAAGAACTGGTAGTAGTTGTTGAGGTTGGGGTAAGTTATGAAAGTGATCTTGAAAAAGTAGAAAAGGTTACTATTGAGGTGGCAAGAGAAGTTTTATCCAGCTTTGGCATCTCTTCTTTTGACCCATTTATACGATATCACACATTTGCCGATTTCAGTATAAACTTCAATGTAATCCTGAGAGCTAGAGATTTTGCTGATCAATTCCTTGTAAAACACGAATTCATAAAGAAACTTCAAAAACGTTTCAAAGAAGAAAATATTGAAATCCCATACCCTATAAGGACAGTTCATTTAAAGCAATACTGATATTTTAAACTTTACTTACTTTCAATTTAAAAATAATTTTTTGGAAAAATAAAAAAGTGGTGTTATATTATATTTTGAAATTCAAATGGAGGGTATATGTTTAACAGGGCTTTAGTTATATTTTTACTTATTTCTTCTTTTGCTTTTGGAGAAGGGGAAACAAATGCAAAAGTAATTGAAAAAAAACCAAAAATTACTTTTCTCGATTCTTTTGTTGAGTTTAACAAAATGGGGGGAATTTTTATTTATCCCCTATATGCTCTTTCTATTCTAGGACTTGCATATGTTCTTGAAAGATTCTTCTTTTATAACTTTAAGAAAAAATTATGGGAAGAAAGACTACTTAATGACTGCAAAAATTTTGAAATTAAAGTCCAGGAATTGAAAGAAAATGTTGAAAAATCAAATTCTCGTATGGGTGATGTTCTCAAAGAAATATTCAGGCTCTCAAAAAAAAGAAAAAAACTTGAAGAGCTCGATAAAGTTCTTGAAATGGAAGTAAACGGGCAGATTAATGAGCTTCAAAAAGGTTTTACAATGATTTCAGCAATAATAAACCTTGCTCCACTTATTGGTTTTCTGGGAACTGTTTCTGGAATGATTGCAGCATTTAAATCAATCTATCAAGCTGATCAGGTTTCTATAACGCTTGTGGCAAAAGGTATTTATGAGGCTTTGATAACTACTGAGGTTGGGCTTATTATTGCTATAGTTGTTAACTTTTTTTATAGTCTTTTTGTTCAAAAAGTTGAAAGGTTCACCCAAATGACTGTTGAAGCTGGCGAAAATCTCATTGAAAGGATAGTTGAAAATGAAAATTAAAGGGAAAAGGACAGAAGTTGAAATACCAACAGCAAGCCAGTCTGACATAGCTTTTCTACTGATTATATTTTTTATCATTACAGCTTCTTTTGCAGTAAAAACTGGAATCAGCCTTGGTTATCCAAAAAAAGATTCTCAACCAAAAGAGGTATACATTAAAGAAATAGGAAATATTAAAATTTTAAAGGATAAAGTCATCTTGGGTAATAAAACTATAAATGAAAATCTCTTTGAAAAAGAGATGGAAAAATTTCCTTACCATAAAATCATAATCAATGTTGAAAAAGGTGTTCCATATGGAAGAGTTGTTAATTTCTTAAGTTATCTATATAATAAAAAACTTGAAATATCATTGAGGGTAGCTGAATGAAGTTGCCTGATTTAAAACTTAAAGCTAAAATGCCAGTTGTTGCAATGGGGGACATTGCATTTCTGCTTCTTGTATTTTTTCTTGTTACCAGTGCCCTGGATCAATCAAGAAAACTTGAAATAGAAATACCATCTGTGAAAAATATTACAAAAATACCTCAAGAAGAAATTTTTAATATCTTCATAGACAAGGATGGTAAAATTTATTTTAAAGGTTCTGAAAAAAACTTATTTGAAATACAATTTTTATATTTCAAACACATCTCGCTTTTCAAAAAACCTATAATTCAAATTGTAGCCGATAAAAATCTACCATTTGAAAAGGTTGATGAAATATTACAAACATTAAGAAAAAATACAGAAGTCAAGGTCGCTTTTTCCTGTAAGGAGGAGAAAGATGAGTAATATGAGATTCTGGATCATTATTTCTATTGTTTTACACATAATTGTAATACTTTTTTTCTCCTTTAAAATCTCTTTTGGACAAAAGAAATATATAGATTTATCCTATTTAAATATTACTGATTTCAAAGAAAAAACAGAAGAAAAAAAAGAAAATAAGATAATCATAAAAAAAGATGGAGATATTACACCAACTCAAGAAAAAGTAGTTGAAGAAACAAATATAGTTGTTCAGGAACAATCAGAAGATAGATTTGACCCAGATAAGTTTATGCCTTTCTATATGGTTGAAGAACTTCCATCTCCACTTTCAAAAATCTCTCCTGCCTATCCAGAAGAGGCAAGAAGATTAGGCATTGAAGGTGCTGTAGTATTAAAAATATATATTAATGAAGAGGGGTGTGTTGAAGATGTAGAAATAGTTAAATCCCCAAATGAATTACTATCCCTTGCTTCAAAAAAAGCAATAATGTCTGTTCGTTTTAAACCAGCAAAAGCTGGGGGAAAAACTGTTCCAGTTTGTATGGAATTAACATTAAGATTTAAACTAAGTGGATAAAACAAAAGGAGTGCCTTAGAGGCACCCCTTTTTTTTATTTATTTGGCTTCAAAGTGACTCCATGCATAAGAACCTTTGTATGTTATGTAATAATATCCATTTTGTTTTGCTGGAAGATTTGCTGCTCCAACCCATACATTCTTAAGTTCTACGCCATTTATAACAAGGCTATCAAGATTCCAGGAGTTAATATAATTTGGGATTGTTGTCATTCTCCAGTATTTTGTTCCTGCTCCATCAAAGCTGAATGGTGCAGTTACATCAACATAAGCCACACTACTTGATGAAGAACTCGAGCTTACTGAAGACAAACTACTGGATGAAGAACTTGAACTAACTACTGAACTACTTGACGAGCTTGAACTGACAGAAGAAGTACTTGATGAAGATGTAGAAGCGGCTACAACCCTTACCCAGTTAATATTAAAACCATCACCCATACAATATATTCTCATAATCTGTTGCCCGGCTGATAAACTTACTCCAGTCTTTGTTATAGTCTGCCAGTTTTGCCATCCACCGGTATTTGGTACTGTAAGAGTCCCAGTTTTATCTACTCCATTAAACTCAATCCTTAACGTTCTACCAGTATTGATTGAGGCAACTCTTACCTCTATATTGTATGTTCCAGCCTGGGTTACATTTACCGTATATTCAAGCCATTCTCCATTTGCAATCCAGCCGACATTATATCCACCACCCGTATCAGTAGTTGATTCAATATCAACATCTGTGTTTCTATAAGCATTTCCTGAATTACCTGCTGTCGTATCATAAAAAGCAATATTCTGACCGCCATTGTCAAAGTTTTCTGCCTCAATTAAACCAGGGAGAGAAATTACTCCATTATAGGGAGTTTGCGAAGCAACAGAACTCGATATAGAACTTGAACTACTTATAATTGAACTTGAAGAACTCGATATAGAACTTGAACTACTTCCCGTTGTTCCATTTAAAAGAATTTTAGCTTTTACAAACTTACCCGATTCAGTAAGTTGAGAGTCTGGCCATGGTCCTGTCGTGCTCGCTCCCGGAACTAAAGCAGAAGCCGTCTCTGCCTTATCATTTAAAGACCAGTTACACCAGGAAAGTTTATACTGATCCATAAAGTTTATCCATGTTTGAGACTCGGTAAGATCTAATCCACCATTTCCGCTTGCATCACAAGTTCCCCACTCAGTAACAAATAAAGCAAGCCCTTTATTCATAGCTGTAACAGCTTTGTCTCTTAAAAATTGTTTGTGTGTGCCGGCATAGAAATGAAGAGTATAAGCTATATTAGAATAGCCAGTTATCGGGTCATTAGCTGCGACATCAACATCCTGAGACCAGGTAGGAGTCCCTACAACAATCAACTGATTTGCTCCTTTGCTTCTTATAGCCTGTATAACCTGCAAAGCGTATTGTTTAACCTGTGCCCAGCTTTCATAATCCGGCTCATTGTAAACCTCAAAAATTACGTTATCATAATCTTTGTAAAGCTGTGCCATCTCACCAAAGAATGACACAGCTTCACTTGTATGAATATCGTGTGCGTGCCAATCAATTATAACATAGATACCTTTGGCAGTTGCAGCATCCACAACTGTTTGGACTTTTTGCTTCTCTGTCGCTGGAGATGTAAGATAACCTCCATTCTCAACACCCATAGCTGCCCTTATCACATTTGCATTCCAGGTATCGGCAAGATTATTTACTACAGAAG
>JAOACQ010000028.1 GCA_026417755.1 Brevinematales bacterium
CCTTGCCATTGTAGCTGGCTTGCAGGAGGAATAAATTATCTTTTTTGGGGTAATTTCTCTTAGGGCATTGATACAATTGTTGTCCATACCCTTTCTTGGGGGATCAATTATGAAAATATCTGCCTTTTCTAAATCTTTTAGTTTTTCTTCTACCGGCGCGTTAATAAAACTAACATTTGAGTTAATATGATTGATTTCAATATTGTGGTTTGCGTCAAGGACAGAACTTTTTGCTATTTCTATACCTATTGTCTTTCTTGCAAAGAAACTTACGAATATAGTTATAAGTCCAATACCACAATATAGATCATATATGAGTTCATGCCCATCGGGATCAATGAAACTTATTATTTTTTCCAGCCATAATGGAACAACATAATTGTTAACCTGAAAGAAGCTATCTTTCGATATTTTAAATTTTATCTCTTTTTCGGCAGCTTTTATAGTTTCATATACGGGTCTATCTTCATATTTTTCAGTTTTTATGAAATTAACAACAGTGTCTCCACTATTTGTTGTTCTAACTTTAAAATTATGTGGGGGAAAATCTTTTTGTTTTCTGATATCTGAAAGAGCGATGTTAATTTTTTCCATAGCCAGATGGCAGTTTTCTATATCAACTACAAATTTTGTGTCTTTTCTAAAAAATCCTATCTTTTTATTTTTAGGATCAACTTTAAATGTTTCAGTATTTCTATAATTAAAAAAAGACGGACTTTCAATAATCCCTGTTAAATCTGAAAGCTCTATTTTACCAATTTTTCTGAAAGTTTCTAGGACAAGTTTTGCCTTTGTCTCTAATTGTAATTTATAATCCATCATTTGATAATCACATCCTCCACAAAGTCCAAAGTAGGGGCATAGAGGTTTTATTCTGCGAGGGGAGGCTTCTATTATTTCAATGGGTTCTGCAACAGAATAGCTTGTTGTCTCTCTATAAATATTGGCTTTTATTTTTTCACCGGGAAGGGCATATCTCACAAATATAACTTTATTTTCATCGTGGGCAATAGAACAACCTTCGTTTGCAAATTTTTCTATATTTAAAATTTTCTCTTCTTTTACTGATTTAATCTTTCTTGGGTTAAAGTTGATTTCTTCCATTTTCCAAAACTCCATTTCTTTTTGTATATTTTGACTTGTTTTATTCTTGTGTGTGAAGTAGAAGTAACCTCAAATACATAGTTCTTTATCTCTATTTTTTCTCCCTGCTCAGGAATTCTTTTGAGATGATATAAGATAAGTCCAGAGAGGGTTTCAAATTCTAAGTGTTCAATTTCTATATCAAGCTCTTCGTTTAGTTCATCTATACTTAACATTCCATTTGCAATCCAGTAGTCTTTTTCTTTATGGATAAGGCTTTCTTTGCCTTTTGTATAATCCGAAATAAGCTCTTTTATAAGATCCTGATTTGTTATAATTCCTGATATTCCACCATACTCATCAACAACGAAGGCCATATGGGTATTTTCTTTTTTCATTTTTATGAGTATATCATAGAAAGGAGTAAATTCAGTAACATAAATACCTTTCTTTATATATTTCGCAACTGGTGAGGTTTTAGGAGCATTAATTAAATCCTTTATCTCTATGTAACCTGTCATATTGTCAACTCTTATCTTGAATACAGGAAGTCTATTTAATCCCGTTGCACCCATAAGGGCTAAAGCTACTTTGATTGGTTCATTTTCTTCCACACAGGACATACGAACAAGTGGTACCATTATCTCTTTGGCTTTTATTTTTTTGATTGTCATTATTTTTTCTATAAAATCTTTTTCACTATCTTTAAGAATATTGCTTGAATAAGATTTAAGAATATGATTGAAATCGTCTTTACTAAAAATAGATTTCTTCTTCACTTTTAATATTTTCATTAATATCTTACCAAGATTTGTAAAAAAGAGTTGAAATGGATAAAGTATAATATAGACTATTAAGTATATGTAAGCAAAAAATAACGATAATTCGTTTGCATATTCTCTGAATATGACCTTTGGTAGGAGTGTGCTGAAAAAAAGTATTGTTGGTGTAAGTATGATAATATTTATTAGAGATCTGTAATCTGGTGAGACTGTTAAATAATCAAGAAAATTTAAAAATGATATAACAGTTGCAACATCACAAAGATTTGATCCAACTAGGAAAGCTCCAACAGTATTATCAGAATTTCTAAGCAAGAAGTTTAAGATTTTAGCTTTATGTTCACCGCTTTCAAGTTTCGAGTGTAACCAAATTCTATCTATACTGATAAATGCTGTTTCAAAACCACTGAAGAGCCCGGAGGCTAATATAAAAGATAGACAAAAAAGGATGTATTCCATAGTATTAATTTTTCTCCACTATAAATTGTTCTATATGTGTATGATTTTTTTTCTTTACTGTTATTGTAAGATTATTGAGTTTAACTGAAAAACCTTCGTCAGGAATGTCTTCTGCTTTATCAATTACGAAACCGGCAAGAGTTTCAAAATCTCCACCCTCTGTTTCAATTTCAAAGAAATCAATAAAATCCTGAAAGCTAATATCCCCGTAAACAAGATATTTTTCCTCAGTTATTTTTATAATTTTATTTTCGATCTTAAAACTTTCATCTATTATTTCTCCCAGTATTTCACCAAGTACATCCGAAAGAGTAACGATTCCTAAAGCACTACCATATTCATCAATTACAGTGGCAATTTTAAGCTGCTTTTTCTCAAAATCAAGCAACATATCAGAAAGTTTTTTGGTTTCAGGTACAAAATACATTTGTTTTAGTATATTATCTATTTTAAAATTTTCTTTTTGATTTTCATAATAAATTAAAAAATCTTTAAGATCAATATAACCTATTATATTATCATTTGTGCCTTCATAGACAGGTATTTTTGAGAATTTTTGTGTTTTTAGAATTTTTAATATTTCTTCTGGTGGATCATTTTTGTCTATGGAAATAATCTTATTTCTTGGTGTCATAATGTTCCAGACTTCTCTTCTGGCAAAAGATAGGACATTTTCAATTAAATCTTTTTCTTCACTATCAAAAATTTCTTCTCTTGAAACAATACTTTCTAAAGCAAATATTATGTCTTTATTATATTCTTCTTCAGATTTTTTGTTTTTTCTTTTTATTAATTTCATTAATTTTAATATTGTTTTGTCTATTATCGTTAATATTGGACTTGATATTTTAATTATAAAATATAAGGGATAACTAAAGATTGAAGAAATTTTATCGGGAAAGAAAATAGCTATAATCTTTGGGAGAGTCTCCCCAAATAGTAGAATTATTCCAGTTATTATTAATGTTGTTAAAATCTCATTATGTAAAGGAAGAATTTTTTCCAGAGTAGCTGAAATAAGGATATTTACTATAGTATTTCCAATTAAGATTGCTATGAGTAAAAGAGAACCCTTAGAGAGTAGATTTTTTATTAGCTTTTTTGTTTTTTTGTGTTTTATTTTTTTTAATTTGAGTTCATCTAAGGAATAAAAAGCAGATTCAGAAGAAGAAAAAAAAGCACTCATAAAAAGTAAAGATACTACTAATGGAAAAGACAAATAAGAAAATAACATCAAAAACAGATACCTCCAATTCAAGAATGTTTATTTTTGATATGTTTTTTTATTTTTTCAAGGGTCTCAAGCGGATTTTCTACCAGCACCTTTGCCCCTCCTATCAAATCAATAACTCCAAGTTCATTCTGATAACGTGGTATAATATGAAGATGTAGATGTGGTATAGAGGCTCCTGCATATTCTCCTAAGTTGTATCCAATATTGTAACCACTTGGTTTATATAATTCTTCTAAGAGGGAAATATAACTTTTTGTAAGCCTTGCGAGCTCAATATCTTCTTTCTCAGATAATTCTCTTATATCAGTGATATGTCGGATTGGAAATATTATTGCATGACCATTGTTATAGGGGAAAAGGTTAAGACTTAAGATAAAATTTTCCGTTCTCAATATTTCAAGAGATTGAACCCTATTGTCATTATTAACTATAGCACATAGAATACATTCAACATCTGGTTTTTTGCCTCTGATATATTCTTTTTTGGAAAAAGGAAAAACATAAGAGTTAAAATTCATAATATTCCTGATAAAAATTTTTAATAATATAACATGGTAAAGGTTGGTTGTCAAGTTATAAGTTCGATATTGTGTTAACAAAATTAATTAAGTAGACTGATCGCTTTAAAATTCAATTAAGATTAACAGAATCTTTCTTCTTATGCCACTCCCATGCAGAACTTATAATTTCGTTAAGTGAAAATTTTCTCTCCCAGCCAAGTATTCCTTTTGCCTTTGAACTATTAGCTATTAATACTGGAGGATCCCCCGCTCTTCTTTCTGTTTCTATAACCTTGAAGTCTTTCCCAGTAACTTTTTTGACAGTATCTATTATTTCTTTTACGGAATAACCTTCACCCGAACCAAGATTGAATTTTTCGGACTTATTTTGGTTAAGAAGATATTCAAGTCCTAGGATATGAGCTTCTGCCAAATCATTGACATGAATATAATCTCTTATACAAGTCCCATCTTTTGTTGGATAATCCGTCCCATAAATTTTTACATATTCTCTTTTGCCTATTGCTGCATCAAACACAAGAGGGATAAGATGGGATTCAGGATTGTGTGCCTCTCCAATTTCTCCTTCAGGGTCTGCCCCAGCTGCATTAAAATATCGGAAGCATATGGAGTTAAAATTATAGGCTTTTTCATAATCTTCAAGAATCTGTTCTACAAAAAGTTTGCTCTTGCCATAAGGATTTATTGGATTCTTTCTATCATCCTCTTTTATAGGGATATGCTCTGGCTCACCAAAAATAGCAGCTGTTGAAGAAAAGATGAATTTTTTAACATTCATTTCTTTCATTGTATTGAGGAGGTTAATCGTATTTACAAGATTGTTTTTGTAGTATTTTTCAGGTTCTACTACAGATTCACCTACTTCTATAAAAGCACAAAAATGCATTACAGCATCTATTTTATATGAATTAAAGACTTCTTTAAGTTTTATTGAATCAGCAATATCTCCTTGAACAAATTTTCCCCATTTTACGAATTCTCTATATCCTTTAGAAAGATTGTCATATACAATAACATCGTAACCTTTTTTATATAACAATTTAACTGTATGACTACCAATGTAACCGGCGCCTCCAGCTACTAATATTGCCATTTTTCCCCCCTTATTATTTCTTCTACTATCATATGTTGTGGTAATTTGTTTTTTTTCTCAAAATTATTAAAATTGCTTTTATAGTTTATGATATTATCAAGTAAGTCAGTTAAATTGTTGATTAAAATATCTGGTGTGAGTGAATCCTCAAATATCATTTTAGCTACCTTTTTATCTACCAAGGTCTTAGCATTAAGTTCCTGGTGATTGTCTGGAGAATTTTTAATAGGTATAAATATAGATAAAACCTCAAAAAACATTATTTCAGAGATAGATGTTGCTCCAGCTCTTGATATAACAAGGTCTATTGCCGAGTAAAAATAATCCATTCTTTCTATAAATGAATGTATTCTCACATTTGGGAATTTGCTAAAATCAAAATCCTTAAGCCTTTCATATTCAACTGCTCCAAGACTCCATATAACTCCAATATTTTTGTTTTTAAGAAAATCAAGAACTTCTAGAACAGTATTATTGACAATTTTTGCTCCCTGACTACCACTCATTATGCCTATGACTTTATCATAATTATCTAGATCAAAAAACTTTTTTGCTTTTCCTTTTTCGATTTTTTCATTGTATAGAATTGGATTACCTGTATAGATAACCTTTTTTTCTGGAATTTTAAGTGTTTTTTCAAATGAAGTAAAAACCTTTTTGGCAAAAAGGGAGTAAAATCTATTTGTTATTCCTGCCACACTATTTTGTTCAAGAATATAAAGAGGTTTAAATAGTATTATTGAACTTAAAGCGACTGGGTTTGAGATATAACCACCAGTAATGATTATAGCATCAGGGTTGAAGTTAAGGATTCTACCAAAGATTTTAAAAAAGGCTTTAAGAATTTTAAATAAATCAAAAATAGTCTTAAGAGATAATTTTCTTGAGATACTCGAAATTTCGAGAAAAATTCTATCATTCTCGTCTATGTTTTTAACTACTGGAAACTTAATATCGCTTGAGTTTAAAACATAACGAACATCAATATTCTTTTCCTTTAAAGCCCTGTAAACAGCGATACCCGGAATTAGATGCCCACCGGTTTTGCCACCGGCAACTATACATTTTATTTGCTTCTTTTTGATATGATTTTCCATTTTTTATCAATCTTTTTTAATAAATATTCTACATATACAACTGTATCTTTCTTTGCTTTTTCTGGATTTATTTGATCTTGAATATTATTGTAAAAGTCAGAATTTTTTGCGTTTTTTGAGTCATTTGACATATACCATTTTGTTGTTATTATAATATATTCATTTGTGCCTTCATTAGTTATTGTTTCTGTATTTATAAGCTCAAAATTCTTTATTTTTGCAGATTCCTGTCTTAACAAAGGTAAAATTGAAGGGTTGTTTGAAATCTCGGTCAATAACTTTTCAACCCTTTTCTTTTCATACAAATCCGTTATCTTTAGCATTTCGTTATAATCTGTATTTTTAAGCATAAGAAAAACGTTGATAACTAAGGATTCAGGAACATTAAAATCATAATTATAGGTGTTTGTTTTTTTTGTTTGTGAGAAAACTAAATTAAATGTAAAGAAAAAAATAATTAAACAAAATCTAATTTTCATTTTATCTCCCGTTATATTATCGAAACTTAAAGAGATTTCTTAATACTATCTACCACAAAATCAATATTTTCCTCAGTAAGAAATGGGTGCATAGGAAGACTCATTATTTCTTCTGATACTTTTTCACTCACGGGGAAATCTCCTTCATGATAACCAAGATAACTATAAGCCTTTTGTAAATGAATAGGAATAGGGTAGTGAACAGCTGTTGGGATTCCAGCTTCATTCAGCTTTTTTATAACCGCATCTCTATTTTTTACCCTTATAGAATATTGGGCCTGTCTCTTATACACA
>JAOACQ010000037.1 GCA_026417755.1 Brevinematales bacterium
TGGTGGAAAATCAAGAAAACATTTTTAACAACATAAGAAAAATCAAAGGGGTTAAACATATAGAAGAAAGGATAAAATTCGGACTTATCCTTGGGTACAAGGAGACGTCAAAATTTGCAATAGGTCTTGCAATTGACCTGAAAGAAAGCATTCTTAAACCAGAAGAAAAACTGATAGAAGGCAACCTCGAAAAAGACGGACTATATCTCGGCGTTAACCTTGCAAAAAAGCTCAAGATAAAGACAGGTGATGAACTACTTCTTGCTACAAAAACAAGTGAGGGAGGACTTAATGCAATAAAGCTTAAGGTAAAAGGAATCTTTAAATATAAAGTAGCAACATTGGATAATGACTTTTTCATTCTCGACTTAAATGAGGCAAAAAGGCTCCTAAAGATTAAAGATGGGACAACAGAAATACTTGTCTACACTCATCCTGAAAAGACAGAAAAAGTAAAGAGCGAGATTATAAAGATTTTGCCAGAAGGTGTTACCGTGAAAAATATAAAAGAGCAGATTGGAAATATGTATCAGCTTTTTGAGGCTGGAAGGATTATTTATTACATCATTTATGCAATAATAGTTCTTTTAGCTTCATTTGTTGTTGTTAACACCATGATGATGAATGTTTTTGAAAGAATAAAAGAAATCGGAACATTAAAGGCACTTGGACTCACGGATACCGAAGTATATCTCAATTTCATAATCGAAGGTGGAATAATCGGTTTCATTGGTTCAGTGGTGGGTGGAATTGTAGGTTATATAACAAACATAATTCTTAACCTTACTGGAATTGATTTTGAATTCGTAATGAAAGAAATAACTATGCCCATGGAATACATAATAAGGCCAGAGGCAAATATTTATGTCCTTTTAGTAACCATAGTTTTTGGTGTTTTAATTCCGGCACTTGCAACAATGTATCCTGCTGGATATGCAAAGAAACTTGCACCTGCAGAAGCATTAAGAAAGTAAGAAATTTGCTTGACAAAAAATTCGTTCAAATTTATTATTTTATAGGGTAAAGATTATGAAAAAAATTGAAGCTATTATCAGAAGAAATATTCTTGGCAAACTCAAAAATGAACTGGCAAAGATAAACATTTCGGGTATTACTGTCCTCGAAGCTGGTGGTTTTGGTAAACAAAGGGGCCACTTTATCAAAAATGAAAATGAAGAGATTGATGAAGAGGTTTATCTTGTCCCGAAATACAAGATAGAAATAATCTGTAAAGATGATATTTACCTTGATATTGTTAATATTATCAAAAAGGTATGTTATACTGGAAAACATGGAGATGGAAAAATCTTTATATCAAATATAGAAGAAGCTATAAGAATAAGAACAGATGAAAAGGGAGAAAGTGCCCTTTAATGGAGAAAAAATGCTTCAAGAAATAAAAGATGTAGCACAAATACCCGGAGAAAAAAGAAGGCGATGGTTTGCAAGTCCAAATTTTGATCTTTTTGTTTTCTTTGACAAAGACGAAATAGTAGAATTTCAATTAAGTTATAACAAAAGAGATAAAGAAAAAATTGTTATATGGACAAAAGATAATGGTTTTTCCCATCAGGCTGTTGATGATGGTGACCATCCAGGTAAGATAAAACGTTCCCCAATCATAATTCCCGATGGAATTTTCAGTAAAAATAAGGTTCTTGAAGATTTTACCAGAGAAGCAAAAAATATAGATAAAAAGATAGCTGATTTTGTTAAAGAAAAACTTAATTCTTGCTAAATGCCCTTTCCAGCCTTCTTAAGTCATAAACCGTATGAAGAATCGAAAGAAAGGCTACATCATTAACCACAAAAATTCCATTTCTTAAACCAACCTCAAGATTTATTTTTGAATTAAGTTTAAGAATTCCCCCCTTTTGAGCCTTTATAAACTTACCATTAACTACAGGAAATTCTATCCTTTTCCTTAGATAATATTTTATTGTCTCATGAATAGCAACTGTAAGAAAAGTAGGAATTATATTCCCTTTTATTTTCTCTTTCGAGATAACAATAGCCGCATCCATTCCATTAGCAATTATATTACCTGCTAAAATATAATCTACTTCATCAAGTGAATGATAAAAACCTCGTTTTAACCTGAAAAAAGTTCTCCCCTCAAATGAACAATATTTTTTTGCCTTAAAAATTTTAAAATCAACTACTTCAAGAGAATTATCAAAATCAATCGGTTCAAAAATTAATAAATCAACCTCTTCATTTTTAAGAGGATAGACAATTTTTAAATCAAAAAAATTACTTTTAAGTAAATCATACAAGAAAACTGAAGTTACTCCTACAGATTTGACATCATCATTTAAAATATTATACAAAGCAAAAAAAACCGATTGATAAAATTGAATGTTTTTTATATCCGTAAGTTTAGAAAACAACCTCACAAGTTTATGATAAAATTTATTTATAAAGACGCTTTCTGTCCCTATAGAGATAGCGTTTTTTATATACTTCGTTAATACCTTATTGTTATGACCTACAATAACACTACCGTTATTTAAGAAAAAATCCGTATATTTATTCATATCTATATCATAGAGATATTGATCTTTTTCTTTTCTTATTATCAAAGGTATTTTGTTTTCAATTCCAAAAGATTTCAATCTGGAAGTAAATAGCTCTGAAAGTTTTTTGTTATAATTCTCTTTATCCGGAAAGTCTGACATTGAAATGCTCCATTTATTTGAGAAAAGAGGGGATTTTAATCCCCCCTTTTTCTATCTGGCGTATTCTATAACTCTTGTTTCTCTGATTAAAGTAACCTTAATCTGCCCGGGATATTTCATTTCATTTTCTATTCTCTTTGCTATATCTCTTGCTATCAAGTATGCCTTTTCATCATTCACCACATCACTTTTCACAAAAACCCTTACCTCTCTACCGGCCTGTATAGCATAAGCCTTTTCTATACCTTCAAATGAGGTTGCAATAGATTCAAGAGTCTGAAGTCGCTTGAGATAATCCTCGAACTGTCTCTTATACACATCTCCA
>JAOACQ010000103.1 GCA_026417755.1 Brevinematales bacterium
AGATGTGTATAAGAGACAGATATAATATATGCTATAAGTAATTCTTTTGGTTTTGGTGGACATAATGTTTCTATCATTTTTAAGAAATTTGAGTAAAATAAAGCAGGGTACTTTAAGCAAAGAAAGAATAAAGAAACTAATAGAATTATCCAGAAAGCTCAAAATCAAAATCAATGATTTTGAGCTTCTGGACAAGGCTCTGACCCATACATCATTTGAGAAAGCAAATGGCAATAAAGGAACTTATGAGAGGCTTGAATTTCTTGGAGATTCTATTTTAAATAGCTCTGTAGCTTATATACTTTATGAACTATGCCCCAATTATAAAGAAGGGACTTTATCAGCTTTAAGAGCAAGTATAGTAGACGAAAAAACTCTATCTTCAATCTCTATAGGGCTATCTATTGTTGACTACATAAATTTAGGAAGAGGTGAAACCTTAGCTGATTTCAGGGCAAAAGAAAAGGTTTCAGCTGATGTTCTTGAAGCTATTATAGGTGCAATATTTATTGAAAAAGGCTTTGATGAAGCGTTTTCTTTTGTAGAGAGAATTCTATTTTCTGAAATAGAAAAACGGATAAAAATAGGGCCAAAAGATTTTAAAACTCAACTTCAAAAACTTGTAGTAGCAAAATACAAAGAATATCCGCAATACGAAGTTATAAGCGAAAATGGACCAGAACATAACAAAATATTTGAAGTATCTGTCTCCGTAAACAATAAAAAATACTTTGCAATTGCAAAAGGAAGAACAAAAAAAGAAGCAGAACAAAAAGCGGCAGAAAAAGTTTTAAATCAAATGAAAAAGGAAGAAAAATGAGAAGTATGACCGGTTTCTCAACAGAATCTTTATCAACTGAAAGATACGATATTTTTGTGGAAATAAAGAGTTTAAATTCCAAATATTTTGAATTTAAACTTAAAGGCAGCGACATTGTAGAACAATGGGAACCGGAAATAAGAAAATTAGCATTTGAAAAGCTTAAAAAAGGTAAGATAGATATTTACATAAAAATAGTTGAAAAAACAGCAGAAAATTACAATGTTATTGTAAATAAAGAACTTGCGAAAAAATTTGAAGCAGCATTAAAATCTCTATCTCTAGAACTTACAATACTACCTGAAATAAGTTTAAAAGATTTCATAGGACTTGGTCATATTTTTTATCTTGAAAGAATTTCAGAAACAGATGGAATGTTTGAAGAGTGCCTAAAATTAATATCTCAAGCCATCGATAACTTGATAAATATGATGAATGTAGAGGCAGAGAAAATCATAGCAGATATATTAAATTCCCTTAACAAAATTTCAGAACTTACTAATGAAATAGAAAATCAATATCCTACTACATTAGAAAAATACAAAGAATCGTTAAAAGAAAAAATAAAAGAGATGCTTTCAGAAAACATTAAAGAAATAGATATAAATGCAATTGATAATAGAGTTTTATTTGACGCGGAAATGTTAGCTTCAAAAATAGCAATAAACGAAGAGATTGTAAGGCTTAAAAGCCACATTGAGCAATTTAAAAAAATAGTGCTTTCAAAAGAAGAAGATTCTAGAAAACTTGACTTCATAGCTCAAGAAATGTTCAGAGAAATCAATACAATTAGTGCCAAATCTGTTGACTTAAAAATAATTGAAAACACTATAAATGTAAAAGCAGAAATTGAAAAAATAAGAGAACATTTGAGGAATATTGTATGAACAAAGTTATTGTAATTTCAGGTCCTTCTGGAGTTGGTAAAACTACTATTTACAAAAGACTACTTAATGAATTAAAAGATAACATTGAATTTTCAATTTCTGCAACAACAAGAAAGCCAAGAGAAAACGAAAAAGATGGAGTAGATTACTATTTTATAAGCAAAGAAGAATTTGAAAAAAAGATAAAAAACAACGAATTTGTTGAATGGGCTAATGTATATGGTAACTATTATGGCACACTCAAAAGTGAAATTGATAGAATTTTAAAAAACAAACATTGTTTGCTTGACATAGACGTACAGGGTGGACTTAATGTAAAGAAGATTTTTCAAAACAGCTTCTTAATTTTTATAAAGCCCCCTTCTCTTGAGTCATTAAAAGAAAGGCTTATAAACAGGCATCTTGATAATGAAACAGAAATAGAAAAAAGACTCGCTTTTGCAGAAAATGAGATTAGTAAAAGCAAGTTTTATGATTTTATTGTTACAAATGATGATCTTGAAGAATGTTATAACACCATAAAAGAAAAGATAAAAACTATAATTTAAGGAGTTTTTATGGCAGAAGAAAAAAAATCAAAATTAGCTTACGAAAAGAAAAGTGCTTGGCTACTCATTTCTGAAAATGAAAAAAAGAAAGTTTTTGAATTTGCAGAAGAATATAAAGACTTCATTAACAAAGGAAAAACAGAAAGAGAATGTGTAAACTATGTAGAAAAAATAGCTAACGAAGCTGGTTTTAAAGAATTATCAAAAGCTAAGTATAAGGCCGGTGAAAAAATCATTATTAAAAATTCAAATAAAAATGTAATCCTTGCAATTATTGGAAAAGAATCAATGTCAGAAGGTATCAACTTGATAGTCTCCCATATTGATGCTCCAAGACTTGATTTGAAACCGCTCCCATTAATTGAAGATAGTGAAATGGCATTGTTGAAAACTCACTATTATGGGGGAATAAAAAAATATCATTGGGTTAATATGCCTCTTTCACTGCATGGGGTTATAATAAATTCCAAAGGGGAAAAGATAGAAATCACCATAGGTGAAGATGAAAATGATCCCGTTTTTGTGATTAATGATCTATTACCTCATCTTTCTGGGAAAATACAAGGGGAAAAGAAAGCCTCTGAAGTCATAGAGGGAGAAAATTTGCGCCTACTTGTGGGTAATATACCAGTTGACGATAAAGACATCCAGGAAAAGGTAAAAGAAACAGTTTTAAGAAAAATGAATGAACTTTATGGAATAAAAGAAGAAGATTTTATCTCGGCTGAGCTTGAGGTTGTTCCGGCTTTTAAAGCAAGAGATGTAGGCATAGATAAAAGTATGATTGGAGCATATGGGCAGGATGATAGAATATGTAGTTTTGCCAACTTCAGATCTTTGATTGACTTTGAAGGGATTCCAGACAAAACAATCCTTTCAATCCTAGTTGATAAAGAAGAAATAGGCTCATATGGCTTAACAGGTATAAGATCAAAGTTTATGTATAATTCTATAGGAGAAATATACTCACTTGAAAATCCAGATTATAGAGAAAGTGAATTAAGAACACTATTGACAAAATCTTATTGCATTTCTGCCGATGTTGGTGCAGTGATAAACCCTATGTATAAAGAAGCCTTTGATCAGATCAACTCCCCAAAAATGGGCTGTGGTATGTTACTTGAAAAATATACCGGTTCAAGAGGAAAATCCGGAGCAAGTGATGCATCAGCAGAACTTATGGGGAAACTAAGAAAAATCTTTAATGATAACAAAGTAATATGGCAATCCTCTTTACTTGGCAAGGTTGATGAAGGTGGTGGTGGAACAGTGGCATTGTATCTCGCTGACCTTGGAATAGCCGTTGTTGACTCTGGAATTGGGCTGGATGGAATGCATTCACCATTTGAAGTAGCCAGCAAAGTCGACCTTTATGAGGCTTATAAAGGATATAAAGCCTTTTTGAAGGATGCATAGTTGAAAAATTTTTCTTGACTTTTTTAACTCCTTATTATATTATAAGTTAATCAGTAAGGAGGAAGAATGCTTTTTGAAAAAGTCATAAAAACTACTAAAAGGAATGAAATGATAGATGTTACGCGGGAAATAGAAAAATGTGTCAGCGATTCAGGTATAAAAGAAGGTATTTGTGTCATTTTTGTTGAACATACCACAGCAGCAGTAACAATAAATGAAAATGCAGATCCAGATGTAAGAAGAGATATATTAACATATTTTGAAAAAAATGTCCCAATAAATTTTGGATTTTTTCATTCTGAAGGAAATTCAGACTCCCATATAAAATCAACTATTTTCTCTCCATCTTTATCGTTAATTATTCATAATAGTAATCTTTTATTAGGAACATGGCAAGGAATATATTTCTGTGAATTTGATGGGCCACGCACCAGAAGATACTATGTAAAGTGTATCTCAGACTAATATGAAAATTTTATACTTAATTATTATTCCTATTGTTTTTTTCTTTTATTTTAAAAAGAAAAATATCTTTAAAAGCACAATCTTATTTTTTATTTTACTCATCTTCTTTATGATAATATTAAAAGAAAATTTATCTTTCAATTTTAATATCAAGAAAAATATCCCTATAATTCTTATGATTGATGCAAGCAGAAGTTTTTACAATAACGTTGAAATAACCAGAAACTGGTTAAAATATTTTGATGAAGTTTACTATTTTTCAGACACACTAAGTAAAAATACAAATTCCCTGAAAACAGAATTTACTTCTATTTATAGCAGTATAGAAATTCTAAAGGAAAAATTTAAAAATAATGTTAAAATTGTTGTTTTCTCAGATTTACAGAATAATTATATGCAAAAGTATATTGATAGTTATAATGTATATTTTATATATAAAGAAAAGATAACCACCAACAAAATTTTTATATATGACATAAATATTGAAGAAAATATTTTCTCAGGTGAACCATTTGATGTTGAACTAAAAGTTTTTTCAAAAACCAATATTAATACAATATTTTACATAAAAGATAATAAAAATATAATCTATAAAGATAATATAACCTTAAAAAAAGGAATCAATATTGTCAAAAAAGTATTTACATTTGATTTTAAAGGTTTTAAAAATCTCATATTCGGAATAGCAGAATCTGAGATCGAAAGACTCATTCACTTTTCAAAGGAAAGTTATAATATCTTCTTAGCTACAGGTTATCCAAACGAAGAATTCATATTTCTTAAAAGATTTCTCGAAGAATTTAAGTGGCTAAGCATAGAGTCTCAAATTCTCTTAAACCCCACTGATAGGGTTAAACTCAGAAAAATATATAGTGGCCACATTTTCATTAATCTTAATCCAGAACAAACTTCTGAAGAAATTAAAAAATTAAGTAACTCCATTTTTATCTTTACTGAAAAAAACAAACTACTAACTATACTTACAAACAAAAGTTTAAAAGAACACAAAAAGGTAGAAGATGGAAATATTTATATACTATCAAACAACATAAGAATAATCGATGGCATAAATAGCTGGAAAATAAAGTTAAAAAAAGCCATCTTAACAGATCTATCTGAAAATTTCTATGTTAAATATTGGTATGATAATCTAAAGGATTTTTTCACAGAAAAAAAATCATTTTCCGAAAAATACAATTATATATTAAATGAACCTTCGCAATTTGATACCTCAAAAACTGGTATATTTGAAATAGACAAAATAAAATATCAAGTTCATTTGAATGAAAAAGAGGATTTTATTCCTATTTCAGAAGAAGATACAAATAATCTTAATATTTTTAATCTAACTGAAATAAACGTAGAAAAATTTGTAAAAAATTTAAAATCAGAATCAAAAATTATCCAGAATATTAAATTTTCTATCAATTTTTCTGAAAATCTAATTGTTTTAATCATACTTTTAATTTTACTATTTATCTTTTGGTTCTACAACAAATTTTGACAAAACTTTGCTTTTAGTTTAAATTAATAATTATGAAAAATAAACTTTTAGATAAAGACTTTGAATTAATCTCAAAATTTATACTTAAGTTATTTGATTTATCTTATATTGAAAGGTGGAATGACCACCCAAAACCTTTTCAGATCACTGAACTCGACAAACAGGCTCATAAAGCTATCATTGCTTATCTTGTTTCACATTTTGAAGAACAAAAAGGAACTGCAATAGACTGGAATTATTTAATAAAAGGAATAATATTTGAAGCATTATATCGTTCTGTGCTCACCGATATAAAACCTCAGGTATATCATAGAATAATGTCAGAAAAGAAAAAAGAAGTTCATAACTACGTCATAAGTAATCTCAAAGATATTATAGAAATTTTTGGAATTGATATTTTTAATTCTTATTTTGACTCCGAAAAAAGGATAGAAAACAGAATTATAAGAGCTGCTCACTTTTTAGCAACATACTGGGAATTTGAAATGATATATTCTATGGGATTAAGATTTTATGGAATGGAAGAAATAAAAAAAAGTATAGAGGATACAATTGAAGATTATTTTGATCTGACAGGAGTTGAAAGAATTTTCCTTAAGAAAAAAAGTTACAATTTTATAGACCTTGTAGGGCAATTAAGATTTCAAAAAAGATGGATTCAATCTCCAAGAGTTCCTCTGACAAGTGTTCTTGGTCATATGTTTGTAGTTGCAAGTCTTGCCTTTGTCATTTCATTAAAGAAAGATTTTTCTCCAAAAAGATGCTATAACAATTTTTACTGCGGCTTATTTCATGACTTACCAGAAGTCGCAACAAGAGATATAGTTTCCCCAATAAAAAGAGATGTCGAAAAACTTGATGAAGTAATAAAAAAGTATGAAAGGGAACAGATAGAAAATAAGATTTTACCACTCTTGCCAAACTTTATTCATAAAGAATTCAAATACCTCATAGGTATAATAGATGATAAAACCTTTGATGAATTCAAAAACAGAATTTTTAAAGATTTTCCAGAAGTAGTAAATGAAATCATAGAAGAAACAGCTACGGATAATTACTCTCCAGTCGATGGAAGTTTAATAAAATCTGCCGATAAAATAGCTGCATACGTTGAGGCAGCATTATCAATTTATCATGGCTTAAAATCTCCCCATCTTATTCAAGGCCTTGAGTCGGTAGAAAAAAGTTTGGATAAAGAGTTTAAACCATTAATCAATATTATTTCAGACAATCTTAAGGATTGAAAGTGTTTTAAGCAAGCAAGAAGCAACATATTCTGCATCACTATCTTTCATTTGAGAATATACTGGTAAACTTAATTCGGAAATGTAGGTTTCATAACTTTTAGGATAATCTTTTATATCATACCCCATTTTTTTATAGACTGGATGCATCACGACAGGAATATAATGAACATTAAGGCTTATTCCTTTATCAGACATTATTTTTATAACCTCATTTCTGACTTTTTCATCAATATTTTTTATTCTCAAGGCATAAATATGATAAGAAGTTTCTTTACTTTCAGTTTTTTGAGGTGGTAAGATTAAATTCTCATTTTTTAATATTTCATTATAAATATTAAAAATAGCTTTCCTACGAGGCAAGATTTCACTTTCATACCTATCAAATTGTGCAATACCTAATGCAGCCTGTATATCCGTCATATTAAACTTATACCCTACCTCCTGTATTTCATAATACCAGCTATTGGTAGTCGCATACTTCTCAAAAGCATCCTTACTTTGCCCATGAAGCGAAAGAAGTTTCAATTTTCTATACAAATCTTCATCATCCGAGTTAAAAACTATAGCACCACCTTCTGCAGTCGTCAGATTTTTTACCGCATGAAAAGAGAAAACTGTAAAATCTGGAATAGTGCCAATTTTATTTCCATTGTAAATAGCCCCAAAAGAGTGTGCAGAATCAGAAATATATGTTATGTTATATTTTCTACATAAATCTAGGATTTCTTGATAATCTACAGGGAAACCCCCAAAATCAACAGAAATAATAGCTTTTGTCCTACTATTTATGGCCTTTTCAATATTTTTTACAGAAATATTAAAATCCTCCCCTATATCAACAAAAACTGGCTTTGCCCCGCAATGCAACACAACATTTGAAGTTGCTGCAAACGTATAGGGAGTCGTAATCACTTCATCCCCTTCCCCAATACCAAGTGCCTTAAGAGATAAAAATAGTCCAGCAGTAGCAGAATTAAGTAGAATAACATTTTTTACTCCACAATAAGATTTTATCCGTTCTTCAAATTCTTTAACCTTTGGGCCTGTAGTTATCCACCCACTTTTTAAAACCTCAACAACATTATTGATCTCTCTATCAGTTATATCAGGTGGTGAAAATGGAATCTTTTTAATCATTTTTTTCCTCATATTCTTCACAGTATTTCTTTATTGTAGAGACTATTTTATTTCTATCAAAACTATTTGCTGAATCTTCAAATTCTTTTATAATCTCCTCTATCTTATTTAGATCAAAAAAAACATTATTCTCTTTGGAAATGTAAAGTTTTTCAAAATTTGAAAGATGAAGATTCTCTCTCTTGCTCATTATCTCTTCATGTAATTTTTCACCCTTCTTAAGACCTGTGAAAACTATAGGAATCTCATCTTCATTATAACCATACATATAGAGTAAATTTTTAGCAATATCTATAATTTTGACTGGCTTTCCCATATCAAGCACAAATATATTACCTATATCTATTGTGAGTGATTTTATAACAAGTCGGGAAGCCTCTCTGATAGACATAAAATACCTTGTTACATCCGGATGGGTAACAGTTATAGGCCCACCATTTTCTATCTGTTCTTTAAATATAAGTCCAACACTTCCCCTCGAACCAAGAACATTTCCAAACCTCACAAGGCTAAATTTTGTCTTGTTAAGTTGATTAAGAGATAAAATAATCTTTTCAGCAATTCTTTTTGTCGCTCCCATTATCGAGGTAGGATTGACAGCCTTATCAGTAGAAATTAAAGTGAAATTTTTCACATTGTTTTCCACTGCTACTATAGCTGTATTATAAGTTCCTATAACATTATTCTTAATCGCCTCATCAGGGCATTCTTCCATAAGATATACATGTTTATGAGCAGCAGCATGAAAAATTATATCTGGCTTAAAATTTTTAACTTCATAATTCAGTTTTTTTCTATCCCTTATATCACCAATTGTATACTTAAGCCTTTTATCATCCTTATGTCTTGAAATAAGTAAATGAATAGAATTTTCTCCATGCCCAAAAGCCATAATTTCTTTAACAGGGAGTTTAAGAAGCTGATTGACTATTTCATTCCCTATTGACCCTCCAGCACCGGTTACAAAAATCCTTTTTCCCAAGTAAAATGGAGAAATCTTCTCAATATCAAACCCGACCTCTTCTCTACCAAGAAGATCATCCAGATTAACCTTTCTTATTTGTCTTAAGTCAAATGTTCCTTCAACAATTTCATAAAGCCCGGGGACAATCTTTACACTTACTCTCAGGGGAAGAATTACTTTGAAAATTCTCTGGATCACATCATTCCTTGCAGAAGGAATAGCAATCAAAACTTCATCAATCTGATATTTTTTTATTATATCTGGTGCATCAAAGACTTTTCCAAGAATTGGAAAATCAAGAACATATTCAAGACTTTCATTATCATCAAGGAAACCAACAATATTATAAATCTTTTTTAATCGTTCATTATTTTGGATAAGTAAGACTGCTAATTGCCCTGCTCCACCAGCACCAATTATTAACACATTTTTCATTTTAATATTATAAATTTTAATAACTTTTTTTGCAATTAAATAATAAACATTGCATCTCCATAGCTGAAAAACCTGAATCTCTCTTTGATTGCAAAATCATACGCATTTTTAATAAGTTCTTTCCCTGCAAAAGCATATACCAAAAGTAAAAGGGTAGAATAAGGCAAATGAAAATTTGTAACCATTCTGTCAACAACCTTAAACCTAAAATTGTCTTTGATAAACAAGTCAGTATAAGCACTATGTGGTTTAAAATTTTTAACATCTCCAAACAATTCTCCAAGAGTTTCCAGTGTTCTCACGCTTGTAGTTCCAACTGCTGTGACTTTGTGATTATTAATTTTTGCTCTTTTAATCTTCTCAACATTCTCCTCATCGACACTAAACCACTCTTTATGAATTTTAAAATCTTCAATTTTTCCCTCTATAGGTTTAAATGTGCCTGGTCCAATATGCAATGTCACAAACGCAAACTCCACACCTTTTTCTTTCAAGGCATCCAAAAGTCTTTCACTGAAATGAAAAGAGGCAGTAGGAGCGGCAACGGAACCATAATACTTTGCCAACACACTCTGATATCTCTCATCATCTTCTTTAATATATTCCGATAAACCTAATTTTTTTCTTTTGTTTATTATATAAGGAGGTAAAGGAGTTAAACCTATTTGATTGATCTTTTCATAGTCGAGAGGCTCATCAAATCTAAGTATTCTAAATTCATCAATTCTTTCTAAAAGAATCGCATTAATTTTATCAAAATAAATGATTGTGCCCTCTTTAAATTTTTTAGAATTTTTTACCATTACTTTCCAACTATTATCATCAATTCTCTCAATCAAAAGTAATTCTATATCTTTACCCAATTCTGTTTTTCCTATAAGTCTTGCTTTAAAAACTTTGGTATTGTTAAAAACAATCAAATCTTCTTCATTGAAATAATCAATTATTTCTGAAAATTTCCTTTCCAGAAAATTATTTTGCTTTCTATCTACAACAAGTAATCTTGAATCTTCTCTTGAAATTGGTGGTTTCTCTGCAATAAGATCCTCTGGTAAATCAAAAAACAAATCATTATTATCCACCTACAACTCCTTAAGAAAATAATTTATCCAATTTTTAAAATCTTTCAGATAGAAAGGTTCCCCATGTCCTGGATAAACAAGAAAATCATCAGAAAATCTCTCAAGTTTTTTAAGTGAGCACTTCATCTTGTCTCCATTTCCATTCGGCAAATCAACCCTACCTATAGAATCTTCAAAAATCAAATCACCTGAAAACATCACTTTTTTATTTTCATTAAATAAGATAACAAGCCCATTAGTATGCCCCGGCATATGTAAAAACTTCCATTCTTCATTATCAAAAATAAGTTTTCCCTCTTCACCTTCAATTAAAATATCAGCTTTTGGCGAAGTAAAAGCTATACCCATAAAACTTGAAAAATTCAACACTGGATTTACAAGCATTTCTGCATCTTCTTTATGTATAATAATCTTAGCATCAGTTTTTGTTTTAATAATAGAATTTCCAGCAATATGATCATAATGCCCATGCGTATTGAAGATATACTTCAAATTTTCTGGTATCTTACTTATAAATTCTTCATCATCAGAAGCTGGATCAATAACAAAACTCTCATTCTCACCTCTCACAATATAGGTATTAACCATCAAATCACCAAGAACAAAACGCAAAATCTCCATAAGTTAATCCCTATCTTCTACAAGAAATATTGGAACATTTGACTTGTGAATGAGTGTTTGTGAAACTCCCCCAAGAAGCATCTCTTTGAGATTTGTTTTTCCTTTCTTACCTATAACAATTAATGAAGGATTTTCTGTGCTGGCATAATTAAGTATTTCTGTGATAGAATATCCTGTAGTAAGTAAAGTCATAACGTTCTTGAACCCCTTAGACTCAAAGTAATTTTTTAACTCATTAAGCCTTTCGAGATCTCTTTTGTTAAATTCATCAATTTTATCTGCTTCAGCATATTTGAGATTTCTTAAGTCCTGAACATGTAATATTATTAATTGCTGATTTCCATTCTGAAGCATTGCCTCAATATAAGGAATACATTTCTCAGAAGAATGAGAAAAATCCGTGCAATAAAGAATCTTTTTAAATATATCCTTACAATATAAGCCTTCTCCTTCAACCTTGCTTCTAATCTTATAAATAAGTATGGGTTTCTTTGAATGTTGAACTACCCTCTCCGTCACACTACCAAGAATCATTCTATCAAGAAATGAACTACCATGAGAACCAATTATAATAAATGAAAAATCTCCTTTTTCAGATAGATCAACTATCTCAATCCACGGTATACCAGTAATAATTTTATAATCTACTTTAAGCCCATAATCCTCAAGAAACTTTTTCCATTTAAACAATAACTCTTCCTCATACTTTTCACTGGCAAACTTACTCATCTCATCAGAAACATTTAATACATGGAAAAGTAATATCTCCTTAACCCCATTCTTCGATAAACCAGCAAGACAACTTATTATTTGCTCCGTTTCTTCGGTGAAAACGACAGGAAATAAGACTTTATTTAACATAAAAAACCCTTGAAAATTAAAAAATCAACCGTATTTTGATTATAGTCAATAGAAAGCATTTTGTCAATATAAAAATAAAATAAATCAAAAAAGCATTGACAAAAATCAAAAAAATAATTATACTTAAGATGTATTCTGCTATATAGCATATAGAGTTCCATTATTACTTCAAAGAGAAAATTATTGAAATTTTGTAAAAGTTTAAATTTTATCATAGGAGGAATTTTATGAAAAGAGTATTTAAAGCTATCAGTATTGTAGCTTTAATTTTCGTCGTTGGTTGTGCAAAAAGTGAAACAACTGTAAAACAGGAAACAAAAACAGATTCCGCTCCTGTTGAATTAAAAACTGACGACAATATTTTCCCTATCTACAGTGATGTATATGGTGGTGGTATTCCAACTGAGATGCCTTTTGCACCTGTTTCTGGAGCTAAAATGATTGTTTACCTCTGGGAAGGAACCTGCAAGATGAAGCCTGTAAATGACGAAGTTTACAAAGGAAAAGAGGCATTGCTTGTAACTGCTGGAGCTGGAACATGGTTTGGATTTGGTTTTCACAAGATCAATCCTGGTTCTCAAAAGATGCTTGGTTTTGAAAAAGGCTATCTTAAACTTGCCATTAAAGCTGCACCAGGTGCTGGAGATGTAAAAGTTCTTGTAAAACATAGCTACCAAACAGAATCATGGTTAAACCTTGATGCTTATGGTTTCAAAGCTGATGGAAAATGGCATGAGATCTCAATCCCTTTAGCTGATTTCATTCCTCAGATCAACTTTAAAGATGTAAATATTATGTTTGGAATGGCTCAGGGTAACAAATTTGTCCCAATGTCAAAATACTGGATCGATGAAATTTACTGGACAAAGAATTAATTAAAGAATAAAGAGCCCTGTGGTAGATAGCCACAGGGTTTTTTAATAAAAAATCATATCTACATTTGTAGACCCAAGAAATTGTGGATTCTGATTTGTTCTCATCCCCTTTGAATCTATAAAAAAATAATTTGTTACATATGACCTTGTATAGTAATAAAGTTCAGAGAAAGTTACAAACCCATCAAGGTTTATATCTGCCCTCTTATCATCAAGACCTTTAAGTAAATAATAAGTAAAAAGTCCATGCTTTAAATCAGAATCTTCTATCGACTCCTCACCATCCATAGAAGCCGTCATAACAAAAAATCTACGGTAGGCTATATAAGCACCAGAAAAACATTTATCAAAAATAAGCAAAACCTTTTCACTCCTTGAATTTTTAAGCCAATTAAAAAGTTCTGTTTCACAAATAAAACTATTGATATCACCCACATTAGCATCATAAGGAACAATATAGCTTAATAGATTGCTTCTCATTCCATGTCCAGAAAAATAAAACACATACGTATCCTCAGGTTTTAGGGAAGCAATTGTTTCAACAATATCATTTGAAATGTTTAATTTCGTTGCTGTATTATTCGTTTTCATCCTGACTGTAAAACCATTATTCCTTAAAAAAGACTCTAAACTAACTGCATCCTCAACACAGTATTTCAAATCATTGACATTAGCATAATCTTCTATCCCATATATTGTGGCATATTTTCTACCATCACCCGTCTCAAAATTAAAAAGTGAACACGAGGTTAAGAATAATAATAACAATAAGATAACCATTAAAATACCCTGTAACTTAAACTTAAAGAATATAATAATGAAATATTAACATCGCTTGAAATATCAAAATATTTAATCAAACCAACATTCAAAGTTGCAAAAAATTTATCACTAAAATTATACCCCATCCCAAGTGAACCTGAAAGTTCAGTTAAAACATATCGAGGATAATAATAAGAGAAAATCAAAAAATAAGGAATTCCGCTTCCAATTCCTGCTTCAAAGTAAAAACTTTTAATATTATAATTAAATACAAAATCAAACCCAATAGGCAACTTAATTTTATCAGGATAAAGATATCCTCCAACCTTATCTGATTCTCCAATATAATAAAAACCTGGAAAAGTTAATTGAACACCAATATAATCATTAAAAGCAATCTTAAAAAGATTAGCAAAACCCCCACCAAGTTGAATCTTTGTCTTAAAACTTTCTCCTCTATAATCATAAAAATTTTGTTCAAGACCTGTTTTAATTCCATAATTAACTTTCACCCCACTATAAGCAATAGAAAAAATAAAAATAGTAATATAAAAAATTCTATACATCAAAAAACCTCACTTAATAATATTAAACTTAATCATTTTCTGCCTCAAAGTATTTCTATGAATTCCAAGCATTGCAGCAGCCTCAGAAATTCTCCATCTACTTTTTTCAAGCGCAGCAATGATCTGTGCTTTTTCTATCTCTTTGAGTTCATTTTCAGTTATTACGAGATTATCTTTCTTTACAAATCTTTCATTTTCTAATATCCCTCCTTTCAGGGATATATTAAACATATTCTCTGGCAAATCTTTAAGAGTTATCTTTCCATTTTCACACATTATTATTGCATGATGAATGACATTTTCAAGCAGCCTTTCATTAACATTCCAGTCAAGAGAGAGAAAGAAATCTAGTACATCTTTCTCAATATACTCAATTGGGTTGTTTTCCTTTCTTGAGTAAAGTTTAATAAAATATTTTGTTAGAACAGGTATATCTTCCATTCTTTCTTTTAATGAAGGCAACTTAAGATAAACAACATTAAGTCTGTAGTATAAATCTTCTCTGAACTTAGAGAGCCTTACTTCTTCCCACAAATTTCTGTTTGTTGCTGATATTATTCTCACATCGACAGGAATAATCTCAAGTCCACCAACTCTTGAAATAGTTTTATTCTCTATAACACGGAGTAACTTAGACTGAAGATTTAAGGAAATCTCACCTATTTCATCAAGAAATATAGATCCATCATTAGCAAGCTCAAACTTACCAATCTTCTTTTTATCAGCACCGGTAAATGCACCTTTTTCATAACCAAAAAGTTCACTTTCAAGGAGTGTTTCCGGAATTTCAGCACAACTTATCTTAACAAGTCTTTTTGAAGCCCTCTTACTTAACATATGAGCAGCAGTAGCAAAGAGTTCTTTTCCCGTTCCACTCTCTCCTTCTATCAATATATTTGCTTCACTCCGTGCAGCTCTCTTCAATTTAAGAAAGGCATTAATAATGGCTTTAGAATACCCTATAATACCAAAGTTCTGCATTTCTTTAATAATCTCTAAATTTTCTTCCTCAGGGTGTTTGATGATTTTATCAAGTTCTTCAAGTTTCATAGTCCATCCTTATCGATATTCTATAAAGCCTTCCCTCAAATCCTTATATACCCCTCTCGCTTTTTTCTTGATAGCTTCGCTATATTCTCCCTCTATTATCCCCTTTAATATTTCTTCTGACTTATAAACCTTTTCAAAATAAACATAGACCTCTGCAAGACTTATCATAGAATTAGCATAAAAATTCTTATCATTTTTAAACTTCATAATATTCTTTTCTATATCTTCCACTTCATCCAATGTTGCAATTTTATTTCTCTTCAACAATTCAAGTAAACCACTTATAACCATTTTTTTAGTATCATTATCTGATTTTGCAAGCGCATCTCTATAATAAATATAACCTTCTTTATCTCTTTTTCTTGCAATATTCAATAAACCGTTATAATAAAGTTTTCTCCCCTCATTTTTTATATCATTAATTATCTTTTGTGCCTTTTCATAATTGCTTCTTCTTATAAGAAGTTCGATAAGGTTATACCTCACTATATCCTTTTCATCTTCTGTTATATCAGAATTAATTAAATTTTCATACTCTTTTACAGCTTCAGCATAAGGAAGATTGTTTTTAATATTTTCTATAATTCCTTTTATACCAAGAGCTGAGATTTTTTCATTTGTAACCTCGTTTGTTACTTCTACCTTTTTCTCTTTATTTGACACTTCTTCTACTTTCTGGATCACATTAGTTTCAACAATTATGTTTATGTAATAATTAAGTCTTTTTTTAACCTCACCATCAGCATTAACAAGCTCAAATCTTATCTTACTATCCTTTTTCCCGGAAATAAAGGAAAAGATCCCATCTTCTATTCTAGTATCATTTGAATTAAATATAGTGTCTCCTTCTATTGATTTTAATACTACAAATCCATCTTTATAAGGAACTTTTATTGTAAAAATATTATTGTTTTTTATTCTCACAATTTTATTTTCGCTCTCTATTTTCTTTTCTACAGGCAAATTTTGTTCAATCCTCTCATCTTCTGAAAGAATATTTGTTTCATTATTTTTATTACTAATTGCCCCAATATCTTTCAAAATTTGTTCCATAAGATTAAAATCAATCTTTTTAATGTTTCTTATAAGAATCAAGTGTTCCTGGCTGCAAGAAAATAACAACAAAAAAATCAAAAAAACTAATTTTTTCATAATAACCCACTTTACTAACTTAAAAAACTTTTTGCTCCCTTATGTTCCGGATTGAGAGCTAATACCATATTAAAGACTCTTTCAGCCAAATCTTCCCTTCCAATTTCAAATAATTGTTGCCCAATTTTGTAAAGAAAATCTTCATTCTGTTTAAAAAATTCTATACATTCCATAAATATCTCTACTGCCTTATCAATCTCTCTGAGTCTGATCTTAGTAAGGGCATAAGCATAGAGATATTCTCCTTTTTTATCTCTTAAAATAAGTTTCTCAAATATTTTATCAGCTTCTTGATATTTTAGCAAATTAGATTTAACTATTCCTAAAGTATAGAGTAATTCTGAACTTTCAGGAAAAAATTTAAGAGACAATTCTATAATTTCTTCTGCTTCAATTGGTTTGTTAAGCATAAATAAAGAATTACCTATTATCAAAAAAAATCTTTCTTCTTTGACATTATTCTCAAGAAGCTGTTGTCCATAAATAAGAGCTTCCTCATATCTTTCAATATAATAACTACACAAAGCTAACTGCTTCAAGATTTCAATCTTAAAATTGTTATCAACCTCATATTCTAAAAATTTCTTAAATATATTATAACCTTCTTCAAAATTTCCTTCCATAACAGCTATAAGACCAATTTTAATCTCAAAAACCTTATTTTTTGTTTTTTCAAAACACTTCTGATAAGATTTTTTTGCATATTCAATATCGCCAAGCTCAAAAAATGTATCTCCTAAAACACCAAAATAATTTTGATCTAAAGGTTCATATAAAAAAGCCTTCCTTAAAAATTCTAAAGCCATACTAAAATCATTCTTAGCCTTATAAGAAAGTCCAATATAATTATAAAGTTCAAATAGATATTTTTTTCGCTCTAAACCATAAGTTAAAAATTCTATTGCCTTGTCATATTGTCCAGTTTCATAATAACTAATTCCAAGCCCAAAATATAGATAATCAACCTGAACTTTAATATTTTTGTCTTTTTTTAAAATATTATAAAAATTTTCAAAATATTTAACCGCATCGACGAACTCTTTTTTCAAAAAAGAACCTATCCCCATTCCATAAATAGAAAGTGGTGTCTGTTTTTTCTCATACATTCGCTGAAATAAATCGATGGCATAATCAATCTTTTGTAATTCAATAAATCTTATACCTACCATATAAATATTTTCATCATAAGAATCAAAAAATTTCTCATCCTTTGTGATATTATAAGCCTTCTCGTATTGTTTTTGCTCAATATAGCAATATGCTATATAAGGTAAAGCATAAGAATAATAATCATCTATAACATCTATGCTTTTAAGATATTTTAAACTCTCCTCAAAATCATAAAGATAAAAGTTTACGACTCCCATATTATATTTAAGATAGTTTTTCTCCGGTTCAAGTTTAAGAGCCTCCCCTATTATAATTTTGGCCTTTTTAAACTCATTTTTCTCAAGAAATATATTTGAAAGATAAAACAACATTTTTTTTATTTCTTCTAGATCATCAAACAAATCATAAATCATCTTTAATGCTTCGTTTGTTTTACCCAGTTCAAGAAGTTTATAAAAGAAATCTATATTAAAATTTCTGTCAACAGTAGCCATTTATCCCTCTATTATAGATAAAAAAATTCTTACTAATTCAGGATCAAACTGCTTTCCAGAATTAAAAATAAAGTCTTTTTTAATTGATTCAAAATCCTTAGGAGAAGAATAAAGAGTCCCATTCAACATTCTATCATAAGCATTAGCAATACTTACAACCCTCGCAAAAAGAGGAATTTTTAACCCCTTAAGTCCTTCAGGATAGCCATCTCCATCAAATCTTTCGTGATGATAACTAACTATTTCAAGAACATGTGAATTGTTTGCAAGCATAGGTAAGAGAATCTTCCTGCCTATAAGAGGATGCCTCTTTATAATTTCATATTCCATCTCCTCTAGTTTCCCATTTTTAAGCAAAATATTATCAGGTATACCAATTTTACCAATGTCATGAAGTGTAGCTCCCATAATCAAACTATCAAGTTCTTTCTTTGAAAACCCTGCTTTTTTACCCAACTTTTCTGCATATATTGCTACATTATGGGAATGTTCAAGAGTTTTAACATCACGAACCTCAAGTGTATTAAGTATAGCTTTTAAACTATCATAAAAAGAACTTTCAAGCTCCTTTTTTGCTTCTTTTACAGCTTTTTCAAGTGAAATAATATATTTTTTCTTCTCATACAAAAGTCTAAGTTTATCAACAACTCTATTAATAGCAAAGAGTATTTCATCAACTGTAAAAGGTTTTAAAATATAATCATAGGCACCGTTTCTTATTGCCTCTTTCAAATTTTCAACACTCCCATAAGCAGAGATAACTATAATATGAGCTTCAGGATTATAATCTTTTATTTTTTTTATTAATTCAAGCCCTGTGATTTTTGGCATCATAATATCTGTAACCACAACATCTATCTCGTTTGTCTTATAGATTTCAAAAGCATCTTCTCCATTTTCGGCACTATAGAGCATATTGACAACTGGAGAGAGCTTCAAAATATCATTTAAAACCTTTAAAACAGAAATTTCATCCTCAACTATTAAAAAATTATATTTTTTCTTTTGCATACCATCCCTTCAGTTTATATTAAGATAAAACCAGGCTGTAGCATAATTTTTATCTATCCTCATAGCAATTTTAAGAAATTTTTCTGCAAGAGAGTTATACCCCAATTTACTTAGACATTTCGATGTCTTAAATGCAAAGTTTGGAATATCTGAATACGTCTCCTGAGCTTTGAGATAATATTCCAAAGCCTCTTTATATTTTCCCTCTTCATAATATATTTCTCCTATCTGAAAATAGGCAAGCGCATTAAAAAAATTATCAAGAGTTGTATTAACTATCTTTTCAAAAAATTCCTTCGCTTCTTTAAATTTTTTCTGATTCAAATACGACATCCCAATAAAATAAAGTGTATCAGAAGAAGAAAACTTATGATATGATAATTTCAAATCTTCTATAGCCTTATCATATTCTCCAATCTTATATTCGCAAATTCCTTTCATTTTATAAAAATATTCTTTAAACTCTACTGGGACATTACTTATAGCATTGAAAAATAAAAGTGTGTTTGAATATTCATTTTTAGTTTTAGAATTCAGAAAAAGTAGATAAGCCAAACCAAAATTTTTATAATTAATAATATTTGTATGAATATCTTTCTCAACAAGATTACTTAACTTATGAATAAAGTCTTTGTCCCCTTCAAGCGAGAGCCTTAAAACTATTCGATACTCCCTCTTCTGGTAATTGAAATTATTTTTATTTTTTATATTTTCAAGAATACTATAGGCTTTTAAAAAATCTCTTTTATCATAAGCCTCATCAAATCTATAATAAGATGAACAGGACACAAACCCTAAAAAAACAAAAAAATATAAGAGTCTTACCATACCTCAAAAAAACCCTCTCCTTCTTTATATTTCAAGCCTTTCTCTTTAAGAAAAACCTTTATTTCTTCTGCTAAGACTGGTTTTAAAGTATTACTATGTCTACCTTTTCCTGTAATTATCTTAAGAATAACCTTCTCATTAAGAACTCTATTAACATTATATTCAATTATAGATATTGCTTCTTTCAAAGTTTTTCTATGCAAATCTATAACTATAAACTGTTTATTTTCTTTACTTTCTTTTATATTTTCAATTTTAACAGGTTTAACATTCTTCATAGCATTAACAAAAATCTCTTCCGGATTCATCACACTCCTCAATTAAGATAATAGCAGGAAACAGTTCCAGGAAACAAAAAGAAGTTTAACTTCCTATCTACTTTCAAAACTCCACCACCTGTTAAAGAAAAATAAACCCCATTCTTTTTATCAAAATTATTATCTATATCAAATGCAGAAAAATTGTCATAAAGATTAATAACAAATACTTTATTCCCACTACTAAAAATCATAATTTTATCAGAGAAATATATCCTTTTAAAATTATCTTTCTCTAAAAAATCAATCATCTCTATTATTACAGGATTAAGTAACTTATAATTAACAAGAATTTTTTCTTTTTTAATAATCATATAACATATTGCAGAAATATTATTGATAGAAAATTCATCACTTTCAATTAAATTAATCTCCCCCGCTAAATTAAAATTATCAATCCCCTTAAAATCAGCCTCAGGAAATAAGAAAAATTTCCTTCTTAAATCCCAGTAATAACTGGCACACACACTTTTACCCTTTACTCTTGATAATTTATTATTTACAAAAAAAATCGAATTTTCAAGCTCATTAGCAAAGCTCTGAACAATATCTTCAACTTCCTTATCCTGAAAAGTAGAGAGATCAAGTGAGATTTTATAACCTTTAGAATTAATGATTGACAAATAACCCTTTATCTTGTTTTTCGTAATGGGAGAAGAATAATTCAGAACATAGTTAAAGGAATACTTTGTACTCTCTTTTTTAAAGTCATTTAGGTTCCATAATCTTCTACTAAAATACTTTGGTTGATTAAATAAAGATAGATAAATGTAAGAATTTATACCTTTCTGGCTTAAAAAAGAAGATATTTCTTTAACTGAAATATTCTCATACTCAAAATCGTATATACCACCTTCCTTTGTAGTTCTGAAAGGATTATCAAGTATTACAAAATCTATTTTAACACCTTTTGCTTCCATTGATTGAACTATATTGGTAATCTTAGAAAAATCAGCTCCCCTGAAATCAATAGCAATAGAAAAAGAAAATTTAAACCCTGCCAGAAGTAAAAAGAAATAAAAAAACCTTTTCATAAGACTAATCCTTTAAGCTGGTAAAAGCAAGAGCCGCAGAACCAAGAATACCCGCATCATTACCCATCTCTGCAAGTTTTATTTCAAACACCTGATAAGCAAAAGGAATAGCATAAAGCGAAGTATAAAACTTTACCTTCTCAAGCAAAAATTCTTTAGCCCCCGACACCCCACCACCTATTATACAACATTCGGGGTTTAATATATTAACAATATTAGCTATACCAAGCCCAAGATATCTACACATTTCTTCAAATATCTCAAGAGAAATCTTATCTCCACCTTTTGCTTCTTCAACTATCACTTTAGCATTTATGTTATCAGGATAATATTTAATGAGAGTTGTCTTTACACCTTTTCTCACAAGAGATTTTGCTCTTTTAATGATAGATGAAGCAGAAGCAAAAGCCTCCCAGCACCCATAATTTCCACAACCGCAAGGTCTTCCGTCCAGATCAATAAGCATATGCCCCACCTCACCCGCACAACCATTCTTACCATGGTATATTTTTCCGTTAATAAAAATCCCGGCCCCTATACCCGTCCCAACGGTAATAACCACAAAATTACTCATTCCTTTACCAGCACCAAACAAAAACTCTCCAGTAGCTGCATTATTAGCATCATTATCAACAAAAACTGGCACTTTAAATTCTTCTTTAAGTTCTTTAGCCATTGGATAATTCTCAAAAACCCTTATATTTGAAAAAATATTAATATTACCCTTATCGTCTGCTATACCCGGAACCCCAACACCAATAGCTTTGATTTTCTTATCCTTGTTTTTAAGCATAAGATTACTTATAGAATCTTTAATATTTTGCATAACAACCAAAGAGGAATTTGCTTCAACTCCTGTTGGAATCTGAAGAGAGTCAACTATATCCCCCTTCTCATTAACAATCCCTGCCTTAATAAAAGTTCCTCCAAGATCAACACCAATGCAAAAACTCATTTGTACCACTCCTTTTTATTTAAGAATTTGTCCTATTCTTTCTATTACCTTTTCCCTATCAATTGGCTTTACAATATAGCCTTTTGCACCAAGTTTTATAGCTTCTTTCACAGATTCAACCGTACCAAGAGCTGTTATCATCACCACTGTAACGTTTGGATCAAGTGCCTTTATAGCCTTAAGTGTCTCAATCCCATCCATTTCTGGCATTGTGATATCAAGCGTTACAAGGTCTATCTGCCCCTTCATAGACTTAAACAACTCAAGCCCAGCTTTACCATTCTCAGCCGTCCCTGCAATCTCAAAATCCCTCGACATAAAGATTTGTGTCAGATGCTTTATAACAAATTGTGAATCATCAACTATCAATACTCTTACATGTCCCCCCTCAACCTTTCTACCTGTAGGAAGACCATTTTCATCAAAAATTATAGCCATACATTCCTCCTTTAATTTTCTTTAAAGGCAACATTGATTTCTACAATTCCAAGTCCTGTATCTATAGGAATTATTAAAGCCTCCATATCAGAAAATTCATAAATATGAATATTTTCTCCTGTTATTATAGTAGGTGGAGTAAAATTGAACGATAGATTTTCTTTTTCAAGTCTAGTTACAGACCTACCTGTTACCATATTTGCGAGTTCCCCTATAGTGCTTCTGACCATATCATCAAATTTTGAGAACTTTTCCCCATTCATTTTAGAGGCAATATTCAAAGCTGTATCCTCTGTCATATCAAAAACAATCCTCCCACTAACATTACCTGTAACACCTATGACAACAGCAACCCCCTTCATTGAATCCCCAAGTTTCTTAAGGTAAAGCTCATTCCTTTTGACATTTGTTTTTAAAACTTCATTGAGAATATCAAAAGCAGCTTCGATAAAAGGATTGATATATTCTATCCTCATTTTACCTCCTTATATTTACTTTCCTGCTTTATAACAGAAATATAATCAAGAATACCAGATAAAGATAAAGTAAAAATCTCTCTCTCATCTTCTAGGATTATTCCTTCAAATAGATAATTCTTAACCCATTTGTTTATAACATCCTGATTTCTATATTTTTCATCAGTTACTGAAACATTTTTATATATACCATCAACAACAAGCCCAAAAACATCTTTCTTATCTTTGAGAATTAATATTAGCTTTTCTTCATCAAAAATCTTATTTGTATGCTTAATCTCATCATTTTCTTCTAAAATTGACTTTAAACTAAAAACAGGAACAATATTTCCCCTCAGGTTTATAACTCCAAGAAGCTCTTTTGCTGTATTCGGGACTCTATATATAGTTTTAAAAAATATTATCTCCTGAAGATAATTTATATTAATTGCAAAAAAACTTTTATCCAGTTTAAATATTATAGCATTAAAAAGAATATTTCGCTTAACTTTTTCTTCTTCTTTTTCAACTCTTTTATTTAATATTTCCTTTTCCAACTTTCTCTCCTTTTTTATTCTGAATGAGTAATAACCCTTTCAACATCTATTATAAAAGCAATATCTCCATTGCCTATTATAGTAGCAGCAGAAATACCATAAGTTTTAACCAGTCTATTGTTTAGTGGTTTAATAACTATATCTTGCTCCCCAATCACATTATTAACTATAAGCCCAAAATTTTTATCCTTTGATTTTACAACAATACAATAATTTTTTTCAATTTCCTCGATAGAAATTTTTTTGTGATAGAAAAATTCTTCGAGGAAAATCACAGGAACAAGATTTTCTCTTAAAAATATCATTTTCTTTCCATTGATATCCTTGAAATCATTCTTTGAAACCACTATGGTTTCTTCTATAGAAGCAATAGGAACAAAATAATGAATCTCATTAACAACCACAAGTAGCCCTTGAATAATAGCTAATGTCAATGGGAGTCTTACAACTATTCTAGAACCTTTATTTTTAGCAGTATAGAAACCTACATTCCCACCCATTTCTTCAATCTTCTTCTTTACCACATCCATGCCGACTCCTCTACCTGATATTTCTGTAACCTGCTTTGCAGTAGAAAATCCAGGTAAAAAGATGAGGGCAAGAAGCTCTTTTTGAGTCATTTTTTCCACAACTTCTCTAGGAAATATTCTACTATCTATAGCTTTTTTTCTCAAGGCATCAAAATCAACCCCTCTTCCGTCATCCATCGCCTCAATTACTATACTATCACCTTCATGATATGCTTTAAGCACAATCCTTCCTTTTGCTGGTTTACCGAGTTTAAGCCTTTCTTCCGTTGGCTCTATACCATGATCAAGAGAATTTCTGATAATGTGGATCAAAGGATCAAAAATATCATCAACCATACTTTTATCTATCTCTGTTTCAACCCCTTCTATAAGAAGTTCAACATCTTTCTTCATCTTTTCTGCCATATCCCTCACAAGTCTTGGAAATCTCGAAAAGACTGTCTGGATAGGAACCATTCGCAAATTCATAACATTTTCCTGTAGTGAAGAAGAAATCCTTGATAACTTCTGGACAGTCTCCCTATAATCATCAAAAACCTGAAACATTTCAATGAATGAATCAAGCAAAATTGCATTTTTTTCTAATTTTATTTTTTCATCATTATCAAGATTAAGTTTTAAGACTCCACTCAAGAATGGTTTAAGAATATTTTTTAAAACTACCTCGGCCTTTCCCATCTTATCATAGATCTGAGATAAAGAAGCCTTTGTAATAACAAGTTCCCCCATAAGATTTAATAGCTCATCAACCTTCCAGCTTTCTACTCTTATAGTTGATGTTGCCCTCTTTGTTTCTTCAACATCTTTTTGTTCCTTTTGGGGTGAACTATCAAGCGGTTTTTGAAGATTACTAACTGAAAAACCATCTAACATTTCTTTTGTCAGGAGCAAAATATCAATTTTATTAAGCATTTCTGTTAAAAAAGTCTTATCCATTATTTCTTTTTCAGATTTTTCAGTGGCAAAAACAAAACATACCTCTTTAGCAAAAACACTTTCTAAATAGTTAAGAGTTGGTTCCATTTTGATAATCTCACCAATATCATTTAAGAGAGCATAAACCTGAAATGGTGCAACATCCTTCATTTCATATTGTTCGTTAAAGTCATAGCAAAGGACATAGACTTTTTTACCTTTTTCAATTAATTCATGAATATTTTCTATTTCAAAATTTGTAAGTTTTGACTTAATAAGTTCTGTCGATAGCTTACTAGTCTTCGTAGAAGAAGAAACCATCCCCGAAGGTGATTTTTCTCCTTTTAAATACTTAAAAAACTCAATAAGTTTTAGCTGCCTATCCGAGGAATATACATTTCCTTTTTCTCTTTCAACCAGCATTTTTTCTATTTCATCTTTAGCCTCTAAAAAATTTGAGATATATTCAGATGTAATAGCTAAGTTCTTTTTTCTCACCATATCCATAACATCTTCAAAAAGATGGGTAAAATCCTTAATTTCACTAAAACCAACCGTAGCCGCACCACCCTTAATAGTATGAACACTTCTAAAAATTTCATTGATAGACTTTTGATTTTCTGGTTCTTTCTCCAAAACCAATAGACTTTCCTCAAGAGAAGAAACAAGCTCAAAAGCCTCTGACAAAAAATCTTTTACTAATTCTTCGGATAAATCCATAAATAACCCCAATTATTTAAAAAATCTATTTATAGCAAGTCCAATCTCTTCAACGTTCAAGACGACATCAACCCCACCCATTTTTACTGCATTACCCGGCATACCCCAGACAGCTGACGATAACTCATCTTGTGCGATCACAAAGGCTCCTGCCTTTTTAAGGCTAACACATTCTGCTGCTCCATCCTTACCCATTCCAGTTAATATAATTGCAAGAATATCAGTTGACACATACTGTCTTATCGACTTAAAGAATATATCTACTGAAGGTTTGAAAAAAAAACCTTCATATTCATTATTATCTTCTTTAAAAACAATAGAATTATCAATCTTCACAAGTTTTGCGTGCTTTCCACCAGGACATATATATATAACTCCAGCCTCAAGTTTATCTTCATTATTTAACTCTTTCACCATTCTGTTAAAAGAATGTTCAAGATTCTTTGCAAACTCAAGTGTAAAACCGGGTGGCATATGTTGAGCAATCACAAGAGGAACTGGTAAATTATCAAGATCCTTTATAATTCTTCTTAAAGCTACAGGTCCACCCGTAGAACTTCCTATAGCTACAAGCTCCGGCTTCACTCTTTTATTCTCAAAAACCCTATCAAACTCATTCAAACCAACAGCATAATCCTTTTTAGTCTCAATTTTTTCTATTTTTGATTCGCTTAAAACATCTTTTCTCGATAATAATCCATTAATCTTATAGTTAAATTCATTTTTTAAATAATTTATATTATCCTGAATATTTCCATCAGGTTTTTTTATTAACTCACTTGCCCCATAAGTTAAAGCATCAAAAACTGCAGAAGAACCTTCCTCAAGCAATGAACTAAACATTATAACTTTTGGAATTTTAGGAGGAGGATTTGTCTTAATGTATTTAAGAAAATCTATTCCATTCATTTCCGGCATTTCGATATCCAATACAACTACATCAGGAGAATAAAGCAACATCTTTTGTAACCCTATTTTACCATCTGAAGCTGTCGCAACCACTTCCATTCCAATATCAGAAAGAATCTGTGAAAGATACTTTCTTACTAATACTGAATCATCTACAATCATAACCCTGGTTTTATCTTCAGTCTTTAACATAAGCCACTCCATTGTTCAAAGTTACTGGTTTAAATTTTTCATAAATACCAAATAAACTTTCTGAGTGACCTAATAATAAATAAGCATTTTTTTTAGTTGATATATAAAAATTCTCAAGTACTTTTCTCTGCACATCCTCATCAAAATAAATTATCACATTTCTACAAAACACACAATCAATATCCCTTATTCCATTATCATATATCAAATTATGCAGGTCAAATTTAATCTTTTTCTTTAAAAAATCTTTTATTATAAAAATATCATTAGATACAGAATCAAAATATTTTTGCAGGTAAATATTACTTACCTTTGTAACACTTTTACCAGAATATTTACCCTCCTTAGCAATAAAAAGACTCTCAAGACTTATATCTGAGGCAACAATTTCAAAATCAAAACCCTTATTGAAAAACCCATTTTTCTCCATATATTCATAAGTCACCATCGCTATTGTATATGGTTCCTCACCAGTTGAACAACCCGCACTCCAGATTTTAATTTTTTTATCAGAATTTTTAATGATTTCTGGTAAAATTTCGTTTTCATACATTTCAAATTGTCTTTCATTTCTGAAAAAACTCGTAAAATTAGTGGTAACAAAATCAACAAACGAATTAAGTTCATTTTTGTCAGTAGTTAATAATTCATAATACTTATCTATTGGTAGTTTTTTTTCTTTTATCTTTGCATCAAGCCTGCTTTTAAGAACTGAAATATTGGATTCTTTAAAAACAATACCACAAGTCTTATAAACTATTTCTGCAATATTATTAATAATATTTACCTCATCCACAAAGGCCCCTTTAACTATCCATTACAACAACTTCTTTATACAAAGCAAGCTGGTTAGATAACTCATACTCAAACAAATCTCCTATCAAGACCATATCCATATTTTCAAAAGCCTCTATAACCTTAACAAGTAGAGAATTCATATCTTCATAAAGTTTACTAACTTTTTCTTGTTTGTCTTCTTTGAAGGTCTTTATATTCCTTTTAAGGAATGTTGTAAGAATTTCCATAACATTTATCAAATATTCTATACTTTGAAGAGCTTCTTTGTCCTTACCAATCTGAAAAGCCTCAGAAACTTTTGGTAATAAATTTAAACTTTCATCAATCAAATTACCAAGCTCTTCTTTTTTTGGGAGTTGAAAATATATGAGTTTCTCCCTTACAGCTTTCACATAGTTTATAAGACTATCAATAACAGTTATAAGTGTTTCTATGTTAATATCTTTTTCATCTAACTCAAAAAACTTAATCACTTTTTCTATTGAACTTATTATTGTAATAGACTCACTATTTCCAATATAACCAGTTTTACCGATAGTTTGAATTGTATCTTTAACCCATATAAAAGCATCAATAATCTCCTGTTTTTGGCTTAACCCTCTCTCTTTAAGCGAATTTTTTACTTCGGTTAGAAGTCTCTGACACTCAAGAAAAAGGTCATAAATAACCTCTTCCTTCTTCTGAGCAACAACTTCTATTTCCCTAACATTATCAACAGGCATCTTTGAAAGAGCATCATCATCAAAGTTTATTTCATTCCCATCAATTAAAACCCTTGTAATAAGAGCATCTTCAGTCGAAAGTAACTGTGATAAAGACTTAAGAACATCAAGAACATTTTTCTCATTCTCAAGCACAAAATCAATTATTTCATTATTAATCTTCAATTTCATTATATTCTCCTTTTTACATTAATAATATAAAACATAACTGAATTTTATTCAATAAAAAATAGATTTTATATTTTTATCACTATAAAATTTTTTTACTTTTTAAAATTAAAGTTTTATAATATAATGTGGAGTTTTTTGAATAATGCGATTAAATAAGTTTTTTATCCTTTTTTTCTTCTTTTCTGCCTGTATTAACGTAAGTAAATTCTCAAAAGAAGATATTGAACAAGAAAAAAATATTATAAAATCAAAAATCGCAAAGGAAGAGATTCTATATATTCAAGTTAAAGAATTTAAAAATGAATCTCAAGTTAAAGAAATAGATTACCTTTCCAATGCAATACCAGATTTAATAATTCAATATCTATTTTTGTTTGAAAACGAAAATGCATATTTACCATTGAAAATAAAATACACAAATATTGCTAGTGATATTTCAAAAAATTCTTATTTTTTCAAATACCTAACAAACATTGTAACTACCATAACCCAGTTTTCAACCAACATTTCCAGAGAAATTTCAAACATTGAATTAATTGAGACAAATATATTAAAGCAAAAAAACAAAAATATTCTCGAGTTTAAAACAATCACAAACATACTAACAAATGAAGTTACAAATATTAAGATTTCCAATATAATGGAAACAAACCTCCCAATCCTTACAGAGAAAAATTTTTATCTTATGATATCAAATGAATTCCCTGAATTAGAAAATGAAATAACAGCCTTAAAAATTGTTCTTTCTAAAACAGAAATAACAAACTCAATTTATTCTTCAATTATTACAGGAAAATACAAAATCTCAAAAGATTCAAAAGCAAGTGGACCAAAAATGTTAGAAATTGAAATTAACACCACAAATTTTTTAACTTCAACAAACGTAACTAGTTATAAGATAACTTCGAGAGAAGATACCCTCAATGAAAATATAATATTATTTATCAAACCTTACAGAAAATTTATACTTAATAAACCCACTGGCGATTTGATAATTAATTCTTCACCAGAAGAGGTAGATGTATACATAAATGGGATCTTCCTTGGCAAAACACCATTATATTTTCCATCTATAGAAAGCAAAGCCCATAAAATAACCTTTTCAAAAGAAGGCTATAAAAGAACCACAATGAAATATATCATACAGGAAAACAAAACAAACCTTATCTTTTATGATCTTGAAGAAAATAAAACCGGTGGGAAAATAAAAATTGACTCAACCATCTCCAATTCAAGAGTTTTCATAAACTCCATCTATAAAGGTAAAACACCTTTAACAGTTTCAAATCTCACTTTATTTGATACTCATAGAGTTGTGGTTTACCCGCCAGACACAAATTTAAGTCCCTTTTATTATAACTTCATCTTAAATAAGGCGGATGAAGATATAGAAATAAACGCTTCATTTAAAACACAAATTGGAAACACTGAAACATTTAAAAAAACCATGTGGGGTTTAAGTTTCTTTTCGTGGGGCCTTACTCTCACTTTTGTTGGTCTTGATGTATATAACCATTACCTATCAGAATATCACAAAGATCAGTATTATTCCTATAAAAAAACAGAAGATAACTATTATTACCAGTATTATGATTATATGAGTAAGATTTTTTATAATTACTTTTTATTTTCCACAATGTTTTCAATGGGTATGACTGCTTTAGCACTTAACTCGGAAGATATATATATCGGAATATATCAGTTAGACAACAAAACTCTTTTAGCAACAGTAAATTTGAGATTTTGAAGGTAAAAATATGGAAATAATAAACACAGAATTTAAAGACCTATATATAATTAAACCAAAAGTTTTTGAGGACTACAGAGGTTTTTTCTTTGAAAGTTATAATAAAAAAATTTTTGAAGAAAAGGGTTTATTTTACAACTTTGTTCAGGATAATCAATCATTATCAAAAAAAAATGTTTTTCGTGGCTTTCATTATCAACTGGAACCATATTCTCAAACAAAGTTAGTAAGAGTTTTAAAAGGAAAGGTAATTGACTATGCTATTGATCTCAGAAAAGGTTCCCCTACCTTTGGTAAATGTTTTTCAATAGAACTATCAGAAGAAAACAAGCTACAAGTTTTAATACCAAGAGGTTTTGCTCATGGTTTTCTTGTTTTAAGTGAGACTGCTGAATTTTTTTACAAATGTGACAACTATTACAACAAAGAAAGTGAGAGAGGGATAAGATTTGATGATCCTGAAATCAACATAAATTTATCGATTAACAAAGAAGATATAATTATATCAGATAAGGATAAAAATCTACCTTACTTAAAAAATGCAGAGCTAAATTTTATATATGGAGAAACAAAATGAATGTCCTTGTCACAGGTTCAAACGGTCAACTGGGTTCTGAAATAAAAGAATTGTCAAAAAAAGAGGATATTAATTTTAGATTTACTGATGTTATTGAATTAGATATAACAAATTATAGAGAGATCGAAAAATTCTTTCTAAACCATCAATTTGAAATAATAATCAATTGTGCTGCCTATACTGCTGTTGATAAAGCAGAAACAGAAAAAGAAAAAGCTAGGCAGATTAATTCTTATGCTTTAAAAAATCTTGCAAGGATAGCTAACAAAACCAATGCATTATTAATTCACATTTCTACTGATTTTGTATTTGACGGTAAAAAAAATACACCTTATACAGAAATAGATAAACCAAACCCTCTCTCTATATATGGTAAAACTAAACTTGAAGGCGAAAAAATAGCCTTAAAAGAGGCGAAAAATCTAATAATTTTAAGAACAAGCTGGTTATATTCTTCTTATGGAAATAATTTTGTAAAGACAATTATTAAAAATGCAAGAGAGAAAAAAAACTTAAGAGTAGTATATGATCAAGTTGGTACTCCCACTTACGCAAGAGATCTTGCTCAAGTTATAATTTCAATCTGTAAAAAGAATCCAAAAAAAATAAAAGAAATTTTCCACTATAGTAATGAAGGAGTGACAAGCTGGTTTGATTTTGCAAAAAATATTTGTGAACTTTCAGATATAAGATGTGAAATTACCCCCATCTTAACCTCTGAATACCCTTCTATTGCTAAGAGACCGCATTATAGCGTATTAAACAAAAGTAAGATTAAAACTTTTCTCGATATACAAATCCCGTACTGGAAGGATTCATTAAAAGAATGTGTTAAAAAATTAGAGGGTGAAATATGAAAACTTTTATGAAAAATCTAAGAAAATCATTTATTGAAGGCTTAATATTTATTATTCCTATAAGTATAATGTTATGGATAATATACTATGTATTCAAACTATTTTATGGTATGTTTCATTTTGCAATATATTTTATTCCACTAGAAATAAGACAATTGCCTTATATTAAAATTACCGTAACCATTATCGCCTTTTTGATTGTGCTTTTGCTTATAATAATAATTGGTTTTTTAGTCAATTCATTCTTTGGAAGATTAATCAGGTCATTGTTCGATAAAATATTTTCAATTGTGCCAATTTTTAAGACATTTTATGATTCTTTAAAACAACTTTCTTCTATGATTTTCAAAGAAAAAAAAGCAGAATTTTCTTCTGTTGTTCTTATAGAATTTCCAAAACCTGGCAGTTATAGTGTTGGTTTTATAACTTCAAAAGTAGATAAAAAGATCATTTCAGAAGATGGCAAAGAATATATAAGTGTTTTCATACCGACTTCTCCAAATCCAACTACAGGATTTACAATTATTACAGAAAAAGATAAAGTAAAAAAAATAAATATTTCTGTAGAAGAAGCCTTGAAATTTGTGGTATTTGTAGGTTCACTACAGGAAAATGGGGAAAAATAAAACAGATAAGGGGACTTAAATGTTAAACGAAAAATTTACAAAAATTGTTTCAACAATTGGACCTTCTTCTTCAAGCGAAAAAATCATAAAAGAGTTAATCAAAGAAGGGACTGACGTTTTCAGACTTAATTTTTCTCATGGAAGTCATGATGACCATCAAAACTCTTTAAACAATATCAGAGCGATGGCTTTAGAATCCAACAAACCTATTGCTGTATTTCAAGATCTACAGGGACCAAAAATCAGGATCAACCAACTTGAAAACAAAACCCTTGAATTAATAAATGGTGAGGAATTTATAATAACCACTGAAGAGTTAATGGGGGGGATTAAAGATAACAAAAAAATTGCCTCCATAGACTATAAAAATCTTCACAAAGAAATTTTCAGTGGTGCAAGAATATTGATAGACGATGGACTTATAGAACTAAAAGTAAAAAAAATTGATGGCAAAAAGATTTTAACAGAAGTTATTAATGGGGGTATTCTCAAAGAAAGAAAAGGAGTAAATTTACCTCATGTCAAACTCAAGATATCCTCAATTACAGAAAAGGATCGTAATGACTTGAAATTTGCATTTCAAAATGAACTTGAATACATAGCTCTCTCCTTTGTAAGAAATAGTAACGATGTCAAAGAACTAAAAGAAATAATGTTTAAAGAGTATTTTAAAACAATCCCTGTAATAGCAAAAATAGAAAAACCTGAAGCAATTCTTGATATAGATAATATAATAGATGCGGCTGATGCTATAATGGTTGCAAGAGGAGACCTTGGAGTAGAAACTTCACCACAGGAAGTCCCGGTTTTACAAAAAAAGATAATAAGAAGATGCAACTTGGCCGGTAAACCAGTAATAACAGCAACTCAAATGCTCGAATCAATGATAAACAATCCACGTCCCACAAGAGCAGAAGCAAATGATGTTGCAAACGCTATACTTGACGGCACCGATGCAGTTATGCTTTCTGGAGAAACAGCTATGGGCAAATATCCTGTAGAAGCAGTTCGTATGATGAAAGAAATAGCAAAATACGTAGAAGAAAGTGCTATATTTAAATCAGTAGAACTCAAAAGAAATTTAACAGAAACAGAGCTTATGGAGATAACAAAATCAGACACAGAGGAGGCTACTACATTCGCAACTATAGAAGTAGCAGAAAAAATATGTGCAAAGTATATCACATGCTTTACAAATAGTGGAAATACAGCCAAGAAAATAGCAAAATACAGACCTTTGATCCCTAATATTGCCTTCACACCTATTCCTCAGACAGCAAGAAGACTTTCTCTTGTCTGGGGAGTAACACCTATAGAAATAGGAATAGTACAAACTGTAGATGAACTCCTTGAAGGAGCCTCAGAAATTCTTAAATTCAAGAATTTAGTGAAAGAAAATGACTTTGTGGTTATAACTGCTGGTGTCCCAGTTGGGGTATCTGGAAGCACAAATATGATAAAAGTGGTAAAAATCTAAAAAAGGCTTAAATCCTCTTCTATAGAATGATATTTGATACCTAGATGTTCATAAGCTAACTTTGAAGCTACTCTACCTCTTGGTGTTCTTAATAGAAAGCCCTGTTGGATAAGAAATGGTTCATAAACATCCTCAAGGGTTTCTATTTCTTCATTTATAGTTGCTGATATAGCAGACAAACCCACAGGTCCACCTTTATATCTTTTGATTATTATCTCAAGTATTTTTCTATCCATAGCATCAAGCCCCTTATGATCTATTTCGAGTTTAGTTAATGCATAATCAGAAAAACTTCGATCTATAGGTTCTACCTTTTCAACAAGAGCAAAATCCGAAACTCTTTTGAGAAGTCTATTTGCAATTCTTGGGGTCCCGCGAGATCTTTTTGCTATTTCACTTAAAGCATCTTCTGAAATCTTTATACCAAGAATTTTTGAACTTCTACCGACGATCTGCTTTAAACTTTTTTCGTCATAAAAATCAAGCCTCTCTATAATACCAAATCTTGATCTTAAAGGTCCTGTTAAAGAACCTATTCTTGTAGTAGCTCCAATTAAGGTAAAATGAGGAAGATTGAGTCTAATAGTTCTTGCCCCTGTCCCTTCACCAATTATGATATCAACCTTAAAATCCTCCATTGCAGAATATAAAACTTCCTCAAGATTTTTCTTAAGCCTGTGTATTTCATCTATAAAAATTATATCTCCTTCTTCAAGAGTTGTAAGAATGGCTATTAAATCCCCTTGTTTTTCTATCGCAGGAGCTGAAGTAATTTTTATATTTCTCTGAAGTTCATTTGATATAATTCTTGCGAGCGTTGTTTTACCCAGACCAGGTGGACCATATAAAACAACATGATCAAGAACACTTTTTCTGATTTTTGAGGCTTCAACAAAAATTTTTATATTATCCTTCACCTTATCCTGACCAATAAAATCATTGAAACTTGATGGTCTTAAAGTTTCATCAATATCTCCATTAACAAATGAAGGACTTGTTATTTTTTCTTCTATCATAATTTTACTCTTTTATTATTATATTTTCTAAGTAAAAAAAATGCCAGTTTTAACTTTTTTGAATATTAATCAATTTTGTTATATAATAAATATATGAGAAAACATAAAATAACAAGAAAAGATGTAGCAGAAAAAGCAGGTGTATCTCCTTCTACAGTCTCAAGAGCATTAAATGACCATCCATCTATTCCTAAATCGACAGCGGAAAGAATAAAAAAAATAGCAAAGGATTTGAATTATATACCTTCTCATCTTGCCAGAAGTTTTTATCAAAAAAAAAGCTATAGAATAGGTATAGTTATTCCATATTATGTAACAAAAGACAAAATAGAAACCGTCCATTCTGAATATTTCTCTCAAATGCTTTTTGGCTGTATAATAAGTGCTTCAAAAGAAAACTATACAATAAGTGTAATCTCTGATAACGGTATGAACGAAAAGGAACTTGCAAGAACTGTCCTTTCTCATACTGTAGACGGACTTATCTTCTTAGGAACAAAATATAAAGACCAAAGATTTTATTATCTTCTTGAAGAAAATATTCCCTTCATACTTGTTTATAATTACTTACCGGATAAAAATTCTTTATTCATAGATATTGATTCAATGAGTGGTATGAAAGAGGCTTTTAATTATCTTAGCTATATTGGAATAAAAAAGTTAGCTTACATAGGTGGAAACAAAGAATATATTAATGCAATCGATAGAGAAAATGCTTATCTCTCCCTTGTAAAAGAATTTAATATGACAAATCTTAAAATCGTTGAAGGAAACTTTTCAAAAGAAAGTGGGTTTGAAGCCGCAAAAGAAATTGCAATTAATCCATTACCCGAAGCTGTACTTTGTGCAAACGACCTCACAGCATATGGTTTAATAAAAGGACTTGAAAAATTAAATATAAAAGTGCCTGATGATATAAGAGTAATAGGTTTTGACAATCAGGAGATTTCCCTTATTTCCTCCCCCACAATAACAACTATAGATAACCCTTTTTATAGGGTTGGATATTTAGCAGCAAAAAATTTGATACACTTTCTTAATAATAAAGAGGTTATCTCTCAGAAACTTGAATCAAAACTTGTCATCAGAGAATCAGCATAAAAAGGGGAACTTATGAAATGGAAAATATTTGTTGATGGTCAATCTGGCACAACAGGTCTGAAAATAAACGAAAGACTTAACTTAAGAAATGATTTAGAGATTCTTTCAATCCCAGAAGAAAAGAAAAAAGATCCTCAAGCAAAAAAAGACTATCTTAATTCTGCCGACATAGTCTTTCTTTGTCTTCCCGATGAAGCCGCAAAAGAATCCGTAACATTAATATCCAACCCAAAAACAAAAGTTATAGATGCAAGTACTGCTCATAGGGTTCATCCTGAATGGACATATGGACTTGTAGAATATGAAAAAAATTATAGAGAAAAAATAAAAAATTCTAAGAGAATATGTGTGCCGGGTTGTCATGCTACCGGTTTTATTCTTGCCTTATATCCTCTTGTTAAAAAAGGAATTGTCCCAGTAAATTATCCTATAACCGCTCATTCAATTACTGGTTACAGTGGAGGAGGTAAAAAACTTATTGAAAAATTTGAAACAAACCAAGATAAAATAAGCTGGAAAAGCACAAGACATTATGCCTTAAATCTTACTCATAAACATCTACCAGAAATGACAAAATATACTCTCCTCTCAGAAACGCCGATTTTTACACCCATAGTCGGAAATTTTTACAATGGAATGGTTATTGGCATTCCTCTGTATAAAAAGTTAGTTTCAAAGAATATAAATCTTAAAGATATATATGAGGTTTTATCAGAACATTATGCAAATGAACCTTTTGTGAAAGTATATGAAGGAAATAATGAGTTCCTTGAAGAAGGATATTTTGACCCAACAGCCTGTAATGGAACAAATATGGCAGAAATCTTTGTCTTTGGTAATGAAGAACAGTTCATTCTTCTCACCAGACTTGACAATCTTGGAAAAGGAGCAAGTGGAGCTGCTATCCAGATAATGAATCTTCTTCTGGATGTTAACGAAGAAACTGGATTATAACAAAAAATCTATTGATATTTTACAAAAAATTAATTACAATTAATGAAATCTTTTTTGAGGAGGAGTGGTTATGTTAAGATTTTTTTCGGCTATTTTAACGTTAACATTATTATTGGCATGCGGCCCTGAAACCAAAAAAGCTGTATCAAAAGAAGAAACAAAGCCAGCAGTAGAAACCATCTTAATAAGTGACTTTGAAAACAATTCTAAAGAATTGATTACCTATGCTGGACCTCAAAGCAAAGTAACTGCAGTCTACTCTACTGAAAAGGCCAAAAGTGGAAAACAATCCGCAAAAGTAACTCACCAGACCAAGGATTGGGCAGGAGCACTTATAACTGTAGATGAAGGAAAAGGAGATTGGACTGGAATGAAAACATTCAGAATGTGGGTTTTTGGTTCAAATTCTAAAGCCAGCTTTAATATTGATCTTGAAGATGCAAAAAAAGAACAATTCAGATATACTATTACAGATGACTTTGAAGGATGGAAAGAGTTTGTAATCCCCCTTTCTGATTTTAAATGGAGGACAGATTGGCAGGCTTCTGATGCCGTTTTAAACAAAAAATATGATTATCCAATGATGACAGTTCAATTTTGCACAGCAACTCTTGGGAATTTTACACTTTACTTTGATGATATAGTCATAGATAGCAAATAATTATAAGAGGTCATACAATCTTTTGTATGGCCTTTATCTTATTAATAAATAACTTTTTTAATGTATTTAAAAAAAACAAAAAAAGTATTGACAATTTTCTATTATGAGTTTAAAATTTAAACCAAAAAGAAAGTTAGGAGGTAATTTTTATGTTTAAGAACACGTGTTTAGTGGCTCTTCTTTTAATGGCAATTACATTAGCTAGTTGTGGGGATGATAAGAAAACAGTTGCCAAAGCAGAAACAAAACCTATTGCAGAGCAAATTCTCATAACTGACTTTGAAGACCCTTCTTTACAAATTAACATTTTCTCAGGTCCACAAAGTAAAATTGATGCAAAGATCTCATCAGAAAAAGTAAAGAATGGAAAAGCTGCTGCAAGAGTTGAACACAATACAAAAGACTGGAGTGGTGCAGTAGTTGTTCCACCAGCAGAAAAGAAAGACTGGACTGGAATGAAAACATTCAGAATGTGGGTTTTTGGTTCAAATTCTAAATCTCAGCTCAACATTGACATTCCAGATGCAAAGAAAGAATTTTTCAGATATTCATATGTTGATGATTTTGAAGGCTGGAAAGAACTTGTTATTCCTCTTTCTGATTTTAAGTCAAGAACTGACTGGCAACCTTCAGATGCTTCTATAAACAAGAAAATGGATTTCCCTATTCAAGAAATCCAGTTCTGCACATCTGGTTTCGGAAAAGGCGTTCACTATTTTGATGACATTATTATCGATAGTAAGTAAATAAAAGGCTTGCGTTAAGCAAGCCTTTTATTATTTTTTTCTATAATGCTTTTAACTCATTAAGTTTTGCCTGAGCTTCATCTTTTATAGCTTTTGGGGCTGTCTGGCTCGAAAGTATTTCGTTTAATCTTACTGTTGCATTTTCTTTAGCATCTTTTTTAAGCTCACTTATATCTCTATCCGTCATACCAGCCTGTTTTACTTTTTCTTTATCTGTATTTAGAAATTTAATCACAAGAATATATGCTTTCGCCGTTTTCAATTTTGCTGCAGAATCTGACGCTGTTTTTTCGTTATCCAAAGCCTCTTTTAATACCCTCATCACGGTATTAAATGATGTATCTTCCACTGGTTCAGACTTCTTAACTTCGGCTTCTTTCTTTTCTACTGGTTTTTCTGGTTTAACTTCTGTCTTTTTCTCACCACAACCAGAAAAAAGAAATAACACACTCAATATAATTGATAAACTAAAATATCTCATAAAAACCTCCTTTTATTCCTTAGTCCAGTCAATATTTTTTATACCCTGCCAGGCAGCCTTAACAGTTTGATCTCTATGCCTATCACTATATAAGACAATCCTTAAAAAGGCAGGGAAATTAGATGGTAGCCTTTCTTTATCAAGAATCTTCACAAGTTCTTCTGCAATCACATCGTCATAAAAAGCAATCTGATCATTTTCTTTGAAACCAGGATTATCATAATTATATGTTAGCAAATCTACAACCATAGAAATAACTCTTTTCCTATCAGGAAATTTTTGAAAAACTACTATAGCTTTCTTTTTATTTTCATATTCTCCAATTCTCTTTAATACTCTATAGGCATTAAGGAGCTCATCATCATTCGCATAAATGCTTGAAAAAGAAAATGCTAAAATTATAAAAAATATCTTCTTAAACATCTTATTACCACTTTAGTTTCTTCATTGCTTCCCAGGCAGCCTTTACTGTTTCATCCCTGTGTCTATCAGGATTCATAACAGTCTGAAGTAAAACAGGAAAAGCTCTAGGATCTCCAATATCTCCAAGAGTTTCAATTATAGCCTGAGCAACCCTATCATCTTCAAATCTTCTTGTATCCTCTTCCTTAAACTTTGCTCTTGAGGCTCCATATTGATTTCTGAGTAAATCCACAAGTTTAGGAACAATCCCTTTTACATCTCCAAGAAGTGGGAGAGCCTTTGCAGCAGCAATTCTTGGATGTAAAGAGGTGTCTCTCTCTATAATATTCACAAGAGTTTCGATATATTTATTATCCTTACTTTTAACAAGATCATTTATTGCCAAAACTCTTGCGTCTGGTGAGACAATTATACTTTTCTGTTCGGTTTTCATATAACTTCTTACATCCCAAGTAATAATTTCTTCAAGAAAATCATATTTTTTTGAAGGGACATTCGTAATTTTTGTAACAAGCATTACAATCTTAAACTGAACATCAAAACTTGCCTTCTTACCAATCGAGTCATTAAATTCCTTTTTCAAATAAGGTAATACATTATCAGGTAAAGCTAAATCCTTAGGAATAGCTTCAACAGGAACATTTGGACTTAAAAAAGACCCCAAAACATTTTCTTGAGAAAAAACGCTTCCAGCAAGCAGTGTAAACAATACAATGAAAATAATCCTTCTCATAAAACACTCCTTTAACTTAAATTTCCTGCCCTAATCTATCGGAAAAATTTATATAACTTCTTAAATAAAAACTATTAACTTTATTATATAACTATTAAAAAAAAAGTCAAATATAAAAAACTTTTTTTAATTTGACCAAATGGTCAACTTGTGTTATAATAAAATATTGGGAGAATTTTATGGATTTTATTCTTTTAATTATAGGTTTTGGACTTCTTATATACGGTGCTAATTTTTTAGTTGATGGTGGTGCTGCTTTAGCAAAAAAACTTAATGTTCCCACAATAGTAATTGGGCTCACAATTGTAGCTTTTGGAACCTCCGCCCCTGAACTGATTGTAAATATTTTTGCCTCTTTAAAAAATAATTCAGACATAGTTCTTGGAAATATTCTTGGAAGCAATATTTTCAATATACTTTCCATACTTGGAATTTCAGCTATCATAAGGAATCTAAAAGTATCAAAAACAACCACAATAATAGAAGTGCCAATAGTAATTCTATCAAGTATAATAATTTTTATAATGGCTAATGATACACTTATAGATAATAGAGCCTATTCTGAAATTTCAAAAGCTGATGGTTTTATTTTGCTTATATTTTTTATCCTTTTTCTTGCATACAACATATTTCTTGGTATTACAAGAGATTTTGAACTTGAGGAAGAAATTAAAGATTTAAAAATTCAAACCTCCTTAATGTATATAATAGTTGGACTTGTATTTTTAGTATTTGGCGGCCGATTTGTTGTAAATTCCTCAATAAATATCGCAAAATTTCTTGGAATATCCGAAAGGGTAATAGGACTAACCATTGTAGCAATAGGAACATCTCTCCCTGAATTAATAACATCTATAGTTGCTTCTGTTAAAAAAGCCACAGATATTGCAATAGGCAATGTTTTAGGTTCAAATATCTTTAATGTACTTTTCATAATAGGTGTTTCTTCAATTATATCAAATGTATCTGTAAAACCTATAAACCAGTATGATATAGCCATAAATATGATAGCCTCAGCTTTAATTTTCTTATTTCTTTTTACGGGCAAAAGGCATCAAATCGAAAGATGGGAAGGTATTATGTTTATTATTTTCCAAATAATCTATTTTGTTTCTCTTTTTATAATAGCTTAACTTTGACATTTCTTAATGTTAACATTAAAATATACAATCTTTGAATTTGTAATAATTTAATTCAAGAACTTTAAAGGGAAAAAATGAAACAACAAACTATAACTATACAAGATATTATTTTTTATTTCATATCAATCTCTTTTTGTTTTACTTTAATCTCCGCCATTTTTATAGGTTTTCAGATATTAGCAATATTATTTTTCATTATTTATATTATAAAAAATAAGATAAAAATTGATTTTGAAAGGATTGATTACTTACTTGTTATTTTCTTCCTTACGGTTTTTATCAAAAGTTTTTTTGTAAAAGATATTACAACTTCTTTACTTTCTTCTTTTTTGATACCTTTTTATATCTTTGTATTTATTTTTTATAAGAATTTTCTAATCGATGAAGAAAGATTCAAGAATATTGTAAAATCTATAGCTATTGGCTTAATAATCTTTAATTCTTTTTCTTTATTTCACTATTTTATAATAAGAAAAGATATTGTTTTTTCAATTTTTTCTGTTTCAATCAAAATACCACATTCATATAGTGGAACAATTTTTTCTCCAATTTCATCAATATTGTCACATCCTACTGGTGCTGGCATTATTCTTGGTATATTAATATCTATAATATTGTTTTATTTATCTCAAAATATTAAAAATATTTCTTTAAGAGAAAGATTTTTTTTTATTACTGCAACTATTCTTGGTATTATAACCCTATTTTTCACATTTTCAAGAAGCGGCTATATAATACTTTTTTTATCAATTGTTTTTATTATTTTTAAGTTACGAAAGCCTACTTTAATAATTCCTATTTTAACTATTATAACAATTTTTACAATTTTAAATCCCGCTGACAAAATAAAAAGTTCAATTATAAATCTTAAAGATTCATACAATGTTGGTCCGCGTCTTCTTCAATATGAAATCGCAACAAAATTATTTAAACAAGCCCCTATCACAGGAATTGGCCTAATGCAATTTAAGAAAACTTATAAAAATTCTTATAACTCTCCAGAATATAATCATTATCCATCTTATTATTTTGATAATGTAGATTATGTTCACAATAATTATCTTGCACTACTTACAGAAACAGGCATTATAGGTTTTTTATTATTTTATACCTTCTTAATTTTTAAATTTATAAAAAACATCAAAAGACTCAAAGATAACAAGAATTTATTTAAAACATACGCTATTTTCATTATTTTGTGGTTCTTTATAGACTCAATTTTTAATGCACATCTCTATGTTGCTCCGATAGGAATATTCTTATGGATATTTATAGGACTATCTGATAATATAAAAAGGGTGTCTTAAAGACACCCTTTTTATTATCTTTGGACTTTCAACATTGCTCCACTTGATATACCAAATACTCCCTCTTTATCTGCTACCACAGAAACAGAAGACTTTTTCTTTGTATCACTTGTCCACAAATTCTTTTTGGTTTCAATATCATAGGCATAAATCTTTCCACTTCTTGTCCCTACAAAAAGAGAATTTCCAGAGAGATAAGGTTGAGTTATTTTGTCATTAATTTGAATTCTATTAACAATCTTACCACTTCCCAAACTAACAATTGTAACAACAGAAGAACTTTCACCACCTTTCGCAATAACAATATTTCCTCCACTTACAATTGGATCTATATCTGTCTTCTGTAACTCAGCAAGATTTACTTCCCATTTTTTGTTTCCATCCAAAGTAGAATAACCTTTAAGAACTCCACTACCTCTCACAAATGTTACAACAGTATTATCATTTCCGACTAATGGATAAACAATTCTATCCTCATATGCTTTTACCCATTCTTCCTTTTTATTCTCTAAACTATAGCATACAAGATTGCCATTCTCAAGAGCATAGATAATCTTTTTCCCACCATCTATAACAAGAGGAGAAGCAAAAATCTGAGCAGAAAGTTTTATATTATCCAGAATCTCACCACTCTGACTTAAGATATAAATTCCATCTTTAAATGAGCTAACAAATATTTTATCACCATACATAACTGGATGTCCACCAAACTTCTGCCCACCTACTTTCTCGTTTTTCCACAGTAACTTACCATTTAAATCATAAGCATATAAACCACCATCTTCAGCACCAACTACAAACATATTTCCACCAACAGCAACTTTGGTAAGCTGAATACCTGGTTTAACAGTCATCTTTTTAGTAAGAGTCCCGCTTAAATCAAAAATATAAACATTGTCAAGCGAAACAGTTATAATCTTTCCTTTATACAATACAGGCAAATAATCAAATTCATTTACATTAAGAGTAATTGATTTTTCCCAATCTATTGTTCCAGAAACAATCTTTGGTGTATCAATTTTAGCTATCTCTGAACCAACAGATGATACAGAACTTGAAGAAGCTACTTCAACAAGTTTTTGATTTAAGGTCGCTTCTATATTAAAATCTGCTGAGACATCATACTCTTTTGCAAACATCTCAAATCCATCTTTTTCTATTCTTACGTTGATTTTTTTACCTTTTTGTATTAGCATCTCAAATGGAGTAATACCAACTTCTTTCCCATCAATAAAAACTTTTGCTTTATCTGGAACCGAACTAAAATTTATTTTAGAGGTTTCTCTCTTTTCAAGAATCTTATCTTCTGAAATAAGATTAAGTTTTTGTTCAGCTTCTTTACTAATCTGCCTCTTTTCTACAATTATAGCTGTGAAATCTTCAGCCTTTGAATCCTTTTTAGCGACCTCTGTTACAACCTTTTCCTGAATTTTAGTTGTTATATTTTCAGGTTTAGCCCCTTCCGACGCTGCCACCTCTTTAATGACTTCTTTAATAATGTTATCAACCTTTTCTATCTTTTCCTTCTTAAGGCCAACCTCTTCTCCAGCTCCAACTTCTACAGGCTTAACAACATTTTCCTTCAAAACTTCAGCTGTTTTATCATCAATTTTACCAGCTTCTCTTGCACTATCAATAGATTTAACAACAGGAACTACTTTAACCTTTCCTTCAGCCACAGAAACTTTTGTATCGCCATTTTCATCAACAGAAACAAAGAATTTTGTTCCTCTTACAGCAGCGACTGCTGATTCAGTATGAACCTCAAAAACTTCACCCTTTTCAAGTTTTTTAGGTTTTAGTGCCATCCCACCTTTTTCAAGTTTAAATTTTGATTGAACTTTGTTATCGTTATTTACAAGCGTAGCAAGTAAAACTTGTGAAGAAGGTTCAATTCTGAAGATACCTCTTTTCACCATCTGAATTTCACAATATGATTCTTTCTCCGTCTTAATATTATCACCCATCTGTAAAATCTCTTCAACCTTAACCTTTTTCCAGTCAGAACTTCCAACCTTTTGTGCATAAACATCCCCAACAACAGCAGAAACAATCAAAGCCTCACCCTTATCAATCTTATTCTGCTTAACAACAAGGGAATACTTTGAAACAAAAACAACCCCGAAAACAATTAATAATGAAAAAGCTGCAAGCCAAGCAAATAACTTAATTCCACCTTTTTTCTCAGACATATAACTACCCTCCTTCTTTTTTAAGAAATAGTTTTTCCAGACCTTTTCAAAATCTGGTGTTGAGTCAACATAAATGTTTGACTTCAAAAGAAACTCTAACTCCTTCTCATTCATTATTTCCTCCATAATTAAATATTTTTTCATTTTTCATTTTAAGTTCAAACTTCTAATTATAAATACTTTAACATAAAAAATTTTGAGAAGTTTTTAAAAAATTTATTTTTTTAGTTCTTTTAAAATAATTTGATATGCCTTTGAAAGCCGATTATGGAGTTGTCTTATTGAGATATTACTCTCTTTAGCTATATCCTCAAGACTCATATCTGAGAAATTTTTTAGTAAAACTACTTTTTTTAATTTTTCAGGAAGTTTATTAATAATAACTTCTAAACTCTCCTTTACTGTGAAATTTTCAATATCATTTTTAGCTTCTGGAATATCTATTTCTTCAAATTTTTCTATATTTATAAACCTATTTTTCTTTAAATATTTATATCTATCCTTAATGGTATTTATTAATATTCTGAAAAACCAAGGTTTAAACAGCTTTCCCCTTTCAAAAGTTCTATCTCTCATCATAAATTTAAGAAAAGACTCCTGTACAACATCTTCAGCATCCTGTTTACTTAATCCATAATACCTTGATATATTATAACACTGTAAATAATATCTGTTGTATAATTCTTCATAGTATGTCTTTATAACCTGAGCATAACTACTCTCATCTTTTTTAAGTTCACAAATTCGGTAAAGAATTTCTTCATCACTCATACTATTAACAGACATAAAACTTCCTTAAAACCAAAAAGAAACTTTTATCCACAAAGAATAATCATAAATTTTCTTTTCAAAAATTATCGGCAATAAAAATCCTAAACTAAATTTAAAAAATTTTCCAGTTTTTAAAGAATTTTCTAAATAAACCTCTAATGAATCTGGATATAAAACATCTTTAGAAATATTGTAAGTATAGCTTAAAGAAACTTCCGGTAAGTATAAGAAAATAGTCTCATTAAACTTAAATAATTCTATTTCAACATCGGAATTTAAACTTAACTTTAAACGATCAAAACCCGGATTAAAACTTACAATCCCCTCATCAGAATAATTATCAACGCAATATAACAAATTAAGCCATAACATAAAAGGTTTAAGATAATAAGAAAAATTAAAACCAGGATAAAAACCAAAAGTTCCTCGCGAAAAAGGGAAAAATGAATACCTATTTCCCATTATAAATTTATATGAATCCTCTTTTACAACACCTGTAGGAAACTTGATAAAGGTTAAAAAAGAAAACCTCCATAATTCAAAAAAATCTCTTTCAAGTAAAAACTTTGCATTAAGTTCCACATCTCCTATTATTCCCTCTCCTAAAAAAGAATTGAAAAATATATAGGGCAATCTGAAACCAATTAAAAATCTATCATTTACTCCATAATCAAAAGAAAAATATGAAAAATTTAAGTTGTAATTACTCAAAAAAAAAGAATCAACTCCAAAAGAAGAACGAACCTCCCCATTATTAAGATAATAAGGGGTTTCTTCATAAGAATATAAAAAAAGATTTGTCCAAATTATAAAGAAAAAGGAGAGCAAAAAAACTCTCATACTCTCCTTATTCCTTTTTAAACTTTAATATGTTGTTTTGCAATTTCGATATATTTAAGCATTGCAGATGGATCTTCTATACAAAGATTTGAAAGTGTTTTTCTATTTATAGCAACATTTGCCTTTCTTAAACCTTCTATAAACCTATTATAGTTTAAACCATGTTCCCTCACAAATGCATTTATTCTTACAATCCAGAGATTTCTGAAATCTCGCTTCCTATTTTTCCTGTCAATAGTCGCATATCTTAAGGCATGCATTACTGCTTCTTTTGCAGCCTTAATTCTATTTTTTCTTGCACCATGATAACCCTTTGCTAATTTTAAAACCTTTTTTCTTCTCGCCCTACTTGCGACTGTATATCTTGCTCTCATTTCATTCCTCCTTTAAAATATTAAGCGTATGGCAGCATCCTTTTGATTCTATAAACATCCCCGCTGAAAACTACCTCTTTACCTGAAAGATTTCTTTTATTCTTTCGCGACTTATGAGTTAATAAGTGCCTTTTATAAGCCTTATTCCTCATGATTTTTCCTCCACCAGAAACACTAAACCTTTTTGCAGCTGATTTATGTGTCTTTATTTTTGGCATAAAATTCCTCCAAAATTTATTTTTTCTGTTTTGCTGGTCCCAAAACAAGGGTTATATTTTTACCTTCCATTTTAGCCGGTTTCTCAACAACACAACTTCCTGCAAGCTCATTAACAACCTTTTCAGTAAGTTGAAAACCTAGATCTATATGGGACAACTCTCTCCCTCTGAATCTTACAGTTATTTTCACCTTATCGCCTTTTGTAAGAAACTCTTTCATCTGTTCAATTCTGTAAGCAAAATCATGATTATCAATCCAGGGTCTTAACTTAAACTCTTTAATTTCTACAACTTTCTGTTTCTTCTTTGCTTCTTTTGCCTTCTTCTCCTTTTGATAGAGAAACTTACCATAGTCAATAAGTCTACATACAGGAGGCTCAGCATTAGGAGAAACCTCCACAAGATCAACTCCAAGTTCTTCAGCTTTTTGTAAAGCCTCTTTAATAGAAAGAACTCCAAGCTGCTCTCCATCCTCCCCAATCACTCTCACCTCTTTAGATTTAATTTCTTCATTAACTCTGTAATTTTCGGTAGCTATAAATTCCTCCTTAAAATTTTTACATTATATTTTACAATCTCTTTTGATTTTCTTCAACTATCTTCTTTAAAATTTCTTCCCATTTATGAAGTCCTTCTTCTCCCCTATCCCTATGTCTTATTGAAACACTGTTTGTAGAGGCTTCCTTCTCACCCACAACGAACATATAAGGAATTTTTAACATTTGTGCACTTCTTATCTTATATCCAAGTTTTTCGTTACTTAAATCAATCTCGCTTCTTATCTTTGCCTTTCTTAAATGATTATTGATATCAATCGCATACGAATTAAATTTGTCTGACACTGGGATTATAACTACCTGCAAAGGTGAAAGCCAGAGGGGAAATTTTCCTCCATAATGCTCTATAAGTATCCCCATAAATCTCTCAATACTTCCAAGAACAGCTCTATGAAGCATAATGACCCTGTGTTCTTTACCATCATCACCAATATAAGTTAAATCAAATCTTTCAGGTAAGTTCATATCAAGCTGTATAGTTCCACACTGGTGTGTTCTTCCTATCGCATCTTTAAGATGAAAATCTATTTTAGGCCCATAAAAAGCTCCATCACCTTCATTTATCTTATAATTTAACCCAAGCTCATCAAGTGCGTTTTTAAGCCCACTGGTTGCTATTTCCCACTGTTCATCTGTTCCCATAGATTTCTCAGGTCTTGTAGATAATTCAAGACTATACTCAAAACCAAAGGTTTTATAAACCTCATCAATAAGTTGCAAGAGCTCTATAACGCTTGACTGTAAAGCCTCTGGAGAGGTAAAAATATGTGCATCATCCTGCGTAAAACCCCTAACCCTGAAAAGGCCTTGAAGAACACCACTTCTCTCATATCTATGAACTTTTCCAAATTCCGCAATCTTAAGTGGTAACTCTCTATAAGAATGAATACTTTCTTTATAATAAAGTATACCTCCTGGGCAATTCATTGGCTTAATAGCATAAACTTCCTCATCCTTTTCGGTGAAAAACATATTTTCTCTGTAATTATCATAATGCCCGGATTGTTTCCATAATTCAACTCTCAACATAGTCGGTGTTTCTATCTCAATATAATTTCTTTCACGATGTTTTTCCCTCATAAACTCAATAAGTAAATTTTTAAAAATTAAACCTTTTGGTTTCCAGAAAGGTAATCCCGGTCCTTCGTCATGAAAACTGAACAATTCAAGTTCTTTGCCAAGTTTCCTGTGATCTCTTTTTTTTGCTTCCTCAAGATTGTTAAGGTAAGTATTTAAACTCTCTTTATCAGAAAAAGCTGTCCCATAAACTCTTGTCATCGAATCATTCTTCTCATTTCCTCTCCAGTAAGCTCCAGAAACGCTTAACAACTTAAATGCCTTAAGCATTCCGGTAAAAGGCAAATGTGGCCCTCTACACAGATCAAAAAAATCCCCCTGTTTGTAAATAGAAACTTTATCACCTTCGATCTCTTCTATCAATTCAAGTTTATACTTCTGACCAGCCTTTTTGAATAGAGTCTTTGCCTCTTCTTTTGATAACTCTTCCCTCACTATTGGCAGATTTTCAGCTACAATCTTTTTCATCTCTTCTTCTATTCTTTGAAGATCTTCCTCTGAAATTTTAGCCTCTGTAACTACATCATAATAAAATCCATCTTTAATAGCTGGCCCAACTCCAAACTTAGCATCAGGATAAATTCTTAAAATAGCCTGAGCCATAATATGAGAAGCTGAGTGTCTTAAAATCTCTAAACCCTCTTCACTATCAGAAGAAATAAAATTTAATTCACCACTACAATCTATCTCTTTTGAAAGATCATAAAGCTCATTATTAAATCTTGCGGCCACAATTTTGCTTTTTTGTATATCAAGAAGTTTTAATATTTCATATATTTTAACCGGTTTTTCAAATTCAACACTCTTATCTAATAATTTAACACTAAACATATTTTTCTCCGAAAAGTAAAAAACATAATTTTTAATTATAACAAAAAATAGAAAAAAAGTAAAATTAATTCAATGTAAAATCAAAAGTTGAGTATAATAATTTTTTACTTTATAATAAATACAGGAGTTTAAATATGAATATAAAAAATGAAATAACAAATTATATTAAAGAAAAAGAGATAAATTTCGCTTTTGTTTCCTATCTTTGTAATCTTTACGAAGTATCGAAAGTCTCAAAAGAAATAGCAAAAAACATCGTCCTTGAACTAGAATCACAAAGAAGTAATCTTAAATTAATAGCAAGCGAAAACTATTCATCCCTTGCAACACAGCTTGCTATGGGCAACCTACTTACAGATAAATATGCAGAGGGGTATCCATTCCATAGATTTTACGCTGGCTGTGAAAATGTGGACGAAATAGAAAATATAGCTGTAGAAGAAGCAAAAAAACTTTTTGGTGCAGAGCATGCCTATGTTCAGCCTCATAGTGGAGCTGATGCAAATATGGTTGCTTATTGGGCAATTCTTTCAACACGTATCGAAGTTCCAGTGCTTAAAAAACTTGGAGAAACAAACCTTTCAAAGTTAAACCAATCAGATTGGGAAAATTTAAGAAAAGAAATGAGCAATCAAAGACTTTTAGGTTTAGACTATTACTCTGGTGGGCATTTGACTCACGGCTACAGAAATAATGTCTCTGCGAGAATGTTTGAAGCCTATTCTTACTCTGTGAATAAAGAAACTGGCTTACTTGATTATGATGAAATAGAAAAAATAGCTAAAGAAGTAAAACCTTTAATTCTACTTGCTGGTTACAGTGCTTACCCACGCAAAATCAACTTTAAGAAAATGAAAGAAATAGCTGATAAGGTTGGTGCAGTATTAATGGTTGACATGGCTCATTTTGCGGGGCTAGTTGCCGGTGGTGTCTTCAGTGGAGAATATAATCCTGTGATTTATGCAGATGTTGTAACTACAACAACTCACAAAACCCTAAGAGGCCCAAGAGGTGGTCTTGTTCTCTGCAAAAAAGAGTTTGCCGAAGCAGTAGATAAAGGTTGCCCTCTTGTTCTTGGTGGTCCACTACCACATGTTATGGCAGCAAAAGCAGTCGCATTAAAAGAGGCTAATTCACCTGAATTTAAGTCCTATGCAAAAAAGATAGTCGAAAATTCTCAGACACTTGCACAGGAATGTATAAATCTTGGAATGAAAGTAGCTACAGGAGGAACTGATAACCATCTTTTCCTCATAGATGTTTCAAGTTTTGCTCTTACTGGAAGACAGGCAGAAAGTGCTTTGAGAGAGTGCGGAATAACGCTAAACAGAAATTCACTACCATTTGATCCAAATGGTCCTTGGTATACTAGTGGCCTAAGGATTGGAACACCCGCAATTACAACACTTGGTATGGGCAAAGAAGAAATGAAGGAAATAGCTTCAATAATAAAGATGGTTCTCGATAATGTGAAACCTTTGGTAGTAAATGGAGAAAAAAGTAAGGCAAAATATGAACTAAACGAAACCGTTAAAAAAGAAGCCAAAGAGAAAGTCAAAAAACTTTTATCACAATACCCTGTTTATCCTGAACTCGATCTTGAAATTATGAAAAAGTTATTTATTCAATAAATGGTTTAAACAACAAAATTCTGACTTAATATTAAACCGAAAAAGTCTTTTTTATCCAAAAATTTCAGGATTTTTATAATTAAGTCATTCAGCATATTACAGGATAAATTTATTTTTTATTCTGGGAATTTTTAATGTTCAAGGTTTTTTAGTAATATATCCCCCCTAATAGATTCAGAATATTTGACTTATACCTTTTTCTGAACCTTAAACAATTAACCAAAGAAAAATCTCTTTCATTAAATTTTCAGCCATAAATTTTTGATTAATAAAATTTTTTAATTTATAATCTCTATATGAATATCAGACTTTCAGAAACTCAAATAAAAACTATTAAACAAGTAGTCAAAGATATAGCCGGTTCTGAGGCAAAAACCTACTTATTTGGAAGCAGGACAGACTTAAATAGTAAAGGTGGAGATATAGATATTCTAATATTACTACCACCAAAATTATCTGATGAATATATCTTTCAGCTAAAATTGGAGTTACTTAAAGGTTTTTATAAAACATTAGGAGAAAGAAAGATTGATTTACTTATAGTATCTGGTAAACCCAAAACAGAAATAGAAAAAATTGCGATAGAAAAGGGGGTAATATTATGAAAGATATACTTCTTAAGTATAAAAGTTACCTTTCTGAATGTTCAAAACACCTTTCTATTCTGAAAAATAATTTTGAAAAAATTTCAAATTATCTTCCAATTAATCAGGATAAAATAAATGAGCTATATAATAATGAAGAAACTCTTTCAATACTTGATCAAATAGCTTACAGATATATAAAAATTCAGGATACTATTGGGAAATTAATAAGAGTTTATCTTTTTCTTAAAGGTGAAGATATTAATGAAAAAGCAATGATAGATATTATAAATATCGGAGAAAAAATAGGAATTCCAATAGACGAAGAATTATGGCTAAAAATGAGAGTAATTAGAAATATGATAACCCACGAATATCCTGAAAGTTTACAGGATATAGCAAAGTCAATAAACGAAGTCCACAAACTATTACCAAAATTTATTAAATTATTTGAATTTTTAAGTAAATAAAACTTTACAATCAGTAAAACAAATCTTATCAATAAATTTATTTAAACCAGTAAAACCAACTTTATTCTCCCAAATAAGTTAAACAAACAAAGAAAACAAAGGTTGAAAATGTTTTAATTTTTAAAATTAAAAAATTAACAAAAAACTAAACATCTATTTAATTTTTTTTAATCAAAATTTAACCAAAAAGTTCCATAATTATTAAAAATTTTTAGGAGGGTTACTATGTTAAAGAAAATTGTATTTTCGATTTTGTTAGTCGGTTTGCTTTTTAATACAGTTTTTTCAGAAACAAAGAAACCAACAAAGAAAGAAAAAGCAAAACTCGGCAAATTAATGCCAACAAAAGAACTTATAATGGGTGTTGTCCCCGCTGAGGACCCAACTGTAATGATGGAAAGACAAAAACCATTGGTAGAATATCTATCAAATGTTCTCAAAAGACCAATTAAGACCTTTATAGCAACTGACTATACAGGTGTAGTCGAAGCTATGAGAGCCGGAAAAGTTCATTTTGCATGGTTTGGACCATTTTCTTACGTAATGGCTGCAGAAAGAGCTGATGCTGTACCTCTTGCTGTTCCTATTAAAGATGATGGTAGGTCTGTATATCGTTCCTACATAACTACTTCTGCAGAAATTGCCAAAAATCTTGGTATTACAGAGCCATTAAGAGGAGAAGAAGGAATGAAAAAACTTGTTGAAAAACTTCAGCCTTTCAAGAAGAAATACACCTTAACTTTCACAGACCCTGCTTCAACTTCTGGCTATGCTGTTCCAAGATTTTTTATGCACAAGGCTGGGATAAAACCAGAAGACCTATTTAAAAAAATAGGTTATATAGGTGCCCATGATGCAGGGCAGCTTGCTGTAAAACATAAAATTCTTGATTTTGCGGCTTGCTGGGATAAAACATATGAAGATATGCTAAGAGATGGAAAAATTGACACAAACAGCAATATGTTAATCTGGATATCCGATGAAATTCCAGAATCCCCTATTGCTTATAGAAGAGATTTACCAAAAGATATTCTTGAGCCTTTAAAAGAAGCAATTGTCAATATGCCTGAAAATATTGCTAGAATTCAGGGTTCTACATATAAAGGCTATAGATTAGTTAAAGAGGAAGATTTTAAAGTTATCGTAGAAATAAAACAGGTGCTTGATAACCTATAAAAAAATATAATGTTGGGACTATCCAAAAAGGCACTCTTTAGGAAGATTGTTTCGTTAATTCTATCGGCAACAAAAAAACTTCCTAAAAGTCGAAATAATCTCAAAGAGTGAAAAACTACTCTTTGGACAGTCCCAACAAAAAGATAATGGGAGGTAGAAAATGTTAAAATTTAACAACATCCATAAAAAATTTGGTGAAAAAGAAGTTTTAAAAGGTATAAACTTAGAAATTAAAGAGGGTGAGTTTGTAGCTATCATAGGTGCAAGTGGTTGTGGAAAAACCACATTAATAAGGACTGTAAACGGATTTGTTATCCCAGACGCTGGGGAAGTTTATTTAGATAATGAAAAAATAAACTATAGTGATAGCAATAAATTAAGAAAAATGAGAAAAAAAGTCGGAATGGTCTATCAGTTATTTAATTTAGTAGAAAGAACAAATTCATTACAAAATGTTCTCAACGGAACTCTTGGTTCTTGCGAAGGATTTGAAAATTTATTGTCAATACTTGGAATATTTAAAAAAGAAAAAATAAAAAAAGCCCTTGAATACTTAGATTATGTTGGACTTAAAGATAGTATTTATGATAGAGCAGATAAACGTTCTGGTGGACAAAAACAAAGAGTTGCAATAGCGAGAGCTTTGATGCAACATCCATCTTTACTACTTGCTGATGAGCCTATTGCAAATCTTGACCCAACAACTTCTCATAAGATATTGTCTCTATTAAAAAAAATTAACGAAGAAACAAAACTGACAACAGTAGTTGTAATTCATCATATTGACTTTGTTAAGTCCTATTTTAAAAGAATTGTTGCTATGAAAAATGGAGTTATAGTTTATGACGGCAATTATGATGGATTAACAGAAGAGAAACTTCATTTTATATATTCCGAACATCTGGATGAAATATATTCTGATAAAATAAGAGCAGAACAATGTATTACAGCTTAAAAAACTTTTTAAATAAATATTTAATTTTATTTTTATTGTTGATCATTATATTTTACTCTTTTAAAATTACAGAAATTGATTTAATAACTCTTTTTTCTGGAATTTCTATCTCTTTTGATATTCTCAAAGAAATGATACCTCCAGATTTATCAAACATAGATACTTACTTAATGTTGGTTTTAGAAACTATAGGAGTTGGAGCTACTGGATCAACCATTGGAATATTATTCTCTTTCCCACTTGCTTTCCTTATGGCAAAAAATACATCTCCAAATAACTACATATATAGTATTGTTAAAGGAGGCGTAAATGCTCTGAGGGCAATTCCGGAGCTTGTATATGCCTTAATACTTGTAAGTTCTATAGGAATAGGCAGCCTTCCTGGAATAATAGCTATAATACTTCACACAGTTGGTCTTGCAACAAAGTTTTATGCAGAAGCTATAGAAAGCATAGATCAAAAACAGGTGGAAGCAATAAAATCAACAGGATCAAACTCTCTACAGGTAATAAGACACGCTATAATTCCACAGATAATGCCCCTTTTCACCGGATATACCGCTTATATTTATGATCATAATATTCGTGTTACTGTAGGGCTTGGAATTGTTGGAGCAGGAGGAATAGGTATTGAACTATACAGAAGGATAAGACAATTTCATTATGATAAGGTTGCCACAATTATTATACTTATTATCATAATTGTTTCTTTAATTTCCAAACTCTCAGATTATATAAGAAATTCTATACTTGAAGGTAAATTTTTATCCAAAAAAACTAAAATATTTGATACATTTTTAACATTTTTATCTATTATCCTCATTATTGCGTCGGTTTCAAGTATTATCTCACAAATACCAAACATTATTTCTGCGTTGCCCAGAATGTTTGAAACTTTAAAATATATGATGCCACCTAAGATAGGAGATTTTAAAGAATATTTAAGACTAACATTGGAAACTGTAGGAATGGCAATCTCAGGAACAATATTTGCTTCTTTAATAGCTTTTTTAATTGCAATTTTCTCTTCAAAGAACATTATGAAAATAGGAATAATAAGAAGTATATTTGTAGAGGTCGCAAATTTTTTGAGGGCAATGCCTGATATAATATTTGCTATTTTCTTCGTTGTTGCAATAGGTCTTGGCCCCTTCCCAGGAGTTTTAGCCCTGGCCTTTAGTTCAGCTGGGCTACTAGCAAAGTTTTATACAGAAGTAATAGAAAATATAGATGAAAAACAAATCGAAGCTATAGAAGCAACCGGTGCAAATACATTACAAAAACTTAGACACGCTATAATACCGCAAATTCTTCCTTTATTCAATAGTTATAATCTCTACGCACTGGATAGAAATGTCAGAATGTCTACTGTTCTGGGTATAGTAGGTGCAGGTGGTATAGGTTATTTACTAAGTGTAACAATGAAAATGATGGAATACAACAAAACAACTACTATAATAATAATTATGTTTCTCACTATATTAACAGCAGATATAATATCAACAAAGCTAAGAAAAAAGATACTGGAGTAACACAGATGAACAAAACAACAAAAAGTTACTTTGCAATTAATTTTTTCCCTGAAGATGAAATAAAAAAAATGAAAGAAAAACTAGAAAATATGGAATTTAAAGAAAAAAAATCCAGAACAGGTATGGTTATGGGCAAAACAATAGATTGTTTTGATACAGAATTTTATATAGGAGAAGTCCTTGTAACAGAGTGTTATGTAACATATAATGAAGAAGAAGGATATGGAATTATAATTGGAGATTCCAAAGATAGGGCTTATATTTTGGCCTGTCTTGACTGTCTGGAAAATACAAACAACGAAGATATTTTCAAAATGATAGATGACTGGTTTAATACAAATATGCATTATTATACAGAACACATACAAAATGAAAAAAAGATTTTTGAAAGCACAAAAGTAAACTTTGGGCTTATGGTAGAGGGTTAATATGTTTGATGAAATTTTCATAACACAACAAACTTTCAGAACACTTATGAATGCAATGGCAAACCCGGGTAAATTCTATAATCTCAAAAACGATGATAGTTTTTCTACGCTACAAAAAGTATGTTTAACATTACTTGACAATGAGGTTAATTTTTCAATAGTTGGAGAAAAATTAAAAGAAAATCTTATAGAACAAATTATTTCTTTAACAAATTCAAACTATACAAACATAGAAGAAGCAGACTACATAATAGTTTGCGGTGGTGCGAATGAAAATATTCTGAAAAATATAAAGATTGGATCATTAGAAGAACCTGAAAAGGGAGTTACTTTAATATATGATGTTCAAGATATAGAAAAAGAGCCTTCTTTTAACATAAAAATTTCAGGCCCAGGCATAAAAAATTCAAATGAAATATCCATAAAAGGTATCACAAGACAGGAATTAGAAAGAATCGAAAAAATTAACTTAAACTTTCCACTTGGGATAGACATAATTTTTTGTTACAAAAATGACGTTATGTGTATCCCAAGATCTACAAGAATAGAATTTTTATAAAAAATAAGTTTGGGTTTTAAAGGAGATAAAATGGGATATGTTGCTGTAAAAGGCGGAAGAGAAGCTATAGATAATTCTTTAAATTTTCTTGAATTTTTAAGAAACGATGGTTCACTTGCTTCAATTTCTATTGAACAAATAAAAAAAGAACTCCATTTTTTGGTTGACAGAGTCATGTCCGAAGGTTCACTATATTCTCCCGATCTTGCAGCAATTGCAATAAAACAAGCAGCTGGAGATACTCTCGAAGCATCTTTTATCTTGAGAGCATATAGGAGCACTCTTCCACGAATCGGCTATTCTCTTCCAGTAATAACAAAAGAAATCCGACTTATCAGAAGGATTTCTTCAGCCTTTAAAGATATACCGGGTGGACAATTTTTAGGCCCTTCAACGGATTATTCATTAAGATTAATCAACTTTGAATTGGTAAATGAAGATCAAAATGAAGTAAAAAAAAGATACAAAGATTTTTTAGGGAACATATCCCTCTCACAGGATTTACCAGACGATTTCCCAAAACTCATTGAAATTTTGAGAGGGGAAGGTTTCGTAGTTTCCAAAGATGTAGTAAAAAAAGATAAAGAAATTTTTGATATTACTAAAGAATCCCTTTCCTTTCCTGCTCAAAGAAGTGCAACTTTACAAGCTATGGCAAGAGGAGAAACTGGTAGTATGTTGCTTCTGGCTTATTCCAATGTGAGAGGTTATGGTGTTTCTCATCCTACAATAGGAGAACTAAGGGTAGGATATATAAAACTCAAAATAAAACATCCCTTCAAGGAAAAAGAAATAACTTTTGGTGAAATTTTAATTACAGAAGCTGAGTTACTCTCAAAAATAACAAAAGTTGAAGGTGAACCAAAATTTCAGGTTGGTTATGGAATATGTTTTGGACATAATGAAACAAAGGCTATCAGTATGGCAATACTTGATATAGCAATGAGAGCTGAAAATCCCCTTTATCCTTCGGAGGACCAGGAATTTGTTCTCAGTCACATAGATGGAATCGAGTCAATGGGTTTTGTTAACCATTTTAAGTTGCCACATTATGTTACATTTTTATCTGAATTTGATAGACTCAAAAAATCAATTAAAGAGAGTGTAAAATGAACTATAATTTTGCTTTTTTGGACGAAAACACAAAGAGAGAAATAAGAAGAAAGATACTTAAAGCTATAGCTATTCCCGGCCATCAGATACCTTTTGGCTCAAGAGAATTACCAATAGCAAGAGGTTGGGGAACAGGTGGAATTCAAATTACTCTCTCCATTATTGGAAAAGATGATATACTCAAAGTTATAGACCAGGGCAGTGATGACAGCGTAAATGCAGTAAATATAAAAAAATTCGTAGAAAAAGTTACAAACATAAAAACTACTACCGACACCCAAGAAGCCACTCTTATTCAAACTAGACACAGAATTCCAGAAGAAAAATTAAGAAACGATCAAGTACTTATCTTTCAGGTACCTTTACCCGAGCCTTTAAGAATTATTGAACCATCGGAAAGGGAAACAAGAAGAATGCATGCAGAAGGAGACTATAGTTCCATGTGGTTATATCTTTATGAAACTATAGTGAAATATAAAGAAATCACTATAGGTGCAAGCTACCCAGTATTGGTAAATAAAAGATACATAATGTCCCCAAGCCCTATACCTCGCTGGGATATACCAAAATTAAATAACGCTGATTGCTTATATCTTTTTGGAGCTGGAAGAGAAAAAAGAATTTATGCTATACCCCCCTATACTGAAGTTAACCCAATTGAATTTGAAGATTTTAAATTCAGGGTTGAAGATTTTGAAAATAACAAATGTAATGAATGTGGTAGCTCTAATATTTTCTTAAACGAAATAATAGATGAAGAGACTGGTAAAAGAATCTGGCTATGTTCTGACACTTCTTATTGCAAAAAAGTAAAAGAAGGGGGAAAAATTGAAACCAATTCTTGAAGCAAAAAATATATGGAAAGTATTTGGAACCGGATGCAAAAATTGCCTCACTACTAATTCAATAAACAACATATGCCAGAATTGTGGCTCAGTTATTGCTTGTAAAAATATCTCCTTTGAAGTCTACAAAGGTGAGGCTTTAGGTATAGTTGGTGAAAGTGGCTCTGGCAAAACAACTTTACTTAAAATTTTAAACTTTGATATTTCTCCTACAATTGGAGAATTAAAATTAAGCATAGAACAAGAAGACATTAACGATAATAGATTAAACTTTTTATTTCAAAAAGAATTAAATCTTTTCTCATTATCCAATTATGAAAAAAGATTGGTGAGAAATTTTTTGATGGGAATTGTCTACCAGAACCCATTTTTAGGTTTAAAGATGAATGTTTCTGCGGGTGGTAACATTGGAGAAAGACTTATTATGGCAGAAATAAAAAGTGTTGAAAAAATAAGACGTAGAGCTAAAGAACTTCTACAAAGAACAGAAATCTCCCCAGATAGAATTGACGAATTGCCAAAGAATTTTAGTGGTGGTATGCAACAAAGGGTCCAAATTGCAAAAGCTCTTTCAATAAAACCTTTATTTTTATTCCTTGACGAACCAACAACTGGACTTGATTTATCTGTACAGGCAAGGGTACTGGATTTAATCAAAAACTTACAAAAGGAGATGGATCTTACTATGATAGTTGTTTCTCATGATCTTGGTATAATAAAGCATCTTACAACAAGAAGCATTGTAATGAAGGATGGAGAAATAGTTGAAAGTGGTCTTACAGATCAGATTCTTGAAGACCCACAACATGAATTTACCCAGATACTTGTAAATTCAAGTTTGTAAGGAAAAAATATGTTAAAAGTAGAAAATTTAAGTAAGTCTTTTAAAATTCATCACTTATCAGGAAAAAACATAGAAGGTTTTAAAAACGTAAATTTTGAACTCAAACAAGGTTCCTCACTTGGCATTTCTGGCCCAAGTGGTGCTGGAAAAAGCTCTATATTAAAGTGTATCTACAGAACATATATACCTTCAGAAGGAAATTTATGGTATGAATCTGAAATATTTGGAAAAGTAAATCTAGCAACTTTAAAAGATCATTTAATAACTAAAATAAGAGAATTTGAAATAGGTTACATAAGCCAGTTTCTGAAAGTGATACCAAGAGTTTCAGCACTTGACATTGTAGCCAATCCTCTTATAGTCGAGGGTGTTTCAGAAAAAGAGGCAAAAGAAAGAGCAAGAGAACTACTCTTAAGACTCGGAATTCCTCAAAATCTTTTTGATGCCTATCCTGCAACCTTCAGTGGTGGTGAACAACAAAGGATAAATATAGCAAAAGCTATAATAAAAACGCCAAGAATTTTACTTCTCGATGAACCAACTGCTTCACTCGACAGTAAAACCGCAAATACAGTTCTCGAACTATTCAAAGAGTTAAGAATGAAAGGTTGCACAATGATTGGAATATTTCATGATATAGAGTTACTTCACAAATTCAGTGATGAAATATACTATCTTTCTGAAAAGGAGATTTAAGATGGAAATAATTAACAGCTTCCAGATCAAAAATGCCAACATAGTTCTTGAAAATGAAATCTTAAAGAATTCTTCTATTTATATAGAAAATGGGATAATAAAAGAAATAGAACAAAATAGTTATAAAGATATTAACACCATAGATGCAGGTGGAAGTTATGTATTACCAGGTTTTATAGATCTTCACTGTGATGCTATAGAAAAAGAAATAGAGGTAAGGCCTAACGTTCACATACCTTTTGATATAGCAATTACAGAGCTTGATAAAAAGATGGCAATGGCTGGTATAACAACAATATTTCATTCAATTTCATTTGCAGAAAATTTTTCAAACAAAGCTGTTTTAAGAACAATGAGCATGGCAGATAAAATAATCCAGAAAATAAAAGAAATGTCCGAAAAACTTGGAGTCGAAAATAAGATTCATTTGAGATATGAAATAACATATTCCGAAGCTATCCCTATCATAGAAGATTTAATAAAAAAATCTTATATAGACCTTCTTTCTATAATGGATCATACACCAGGACAGGGACAATTTAAAACACTTGAACAATTCAAAAATTATTATCAATCCCATTTCAAAGACAATGAACATCAGCTAGAAGTAGTAATAAAAAACAAACAAGAATCAAGAGAAAATTATGGGCTATCCAATGCAAAAAAAATTGCAGATATATGTAAAAGTTTCGGTGTCCCCCTCGCAAGCCATGATGATGATACCATCGAAAAAATTGATTTTGTCAGAGAATGTGGAGCTATAATCTCTGAGTTCCCTATGAGTCTAGAAGTAGCTTCATACGCTCACAATAATGGAATTAGCGTTATAGTAGGTTCACCAAATATAGTGCGAGGAGGTTCTCATAACAATAACATTAAAGCAATAGACGTAATAAAGGCTGGCTATGCAGACATAGTTTGTTCTGACTATATTCCTTCCACCTTAATTTATGCCTTTGCAAAAATTTACAAAGAAAATATATTATCATTACCAGAAATTTCAAAAATGTTCAGTCTTAATCCGGCTAAAGCAATAAAACTTGATAAAGAAACTGGAAAGATTGAGAAAAACTATAAGGCAAATTTAATAATAGTAGATTTAGATAGTGAACTTCCTAGAATACAAAAAACATTTGTAAATGGTGTGGAGGTATATTCATCATGTACAAGAAAATAGGAATAAAAATACCCGGTACAAATTCAAAAAAAGGATTAAAAAAAACATATAAGTTTCTTGAATATATAGAAAAAATAGGATATAGGGCAATTGAAATAAGACCCGATGATTTTGACCTCATAGAATATGGTAATATAAACGAAAAATTTCTTAAAGAATTATCTAAGATTATCGAAGTCTTTGAATTTGATATCAGTGTTCACGTGCCTATAAGACTAAATTTATTTAATGATGAGCAATCAGAAATACATAAGAAAGTACTATATTCATCTCTCGAAATTTGTAAATTTCTTGGTTCAAAAATACTTGTTTATCATCCTGGAAGATACATTGATAATGTTGAATTCCCCAGATTAGGTAAACCAAATATTGACAATTCCAAAAAAAAGGAACTACTTGAAATTGAAAAAGATATTCTCAGCTCCTTAGCTAGAAATTATAAAGAAATAACAATAGCGATGGAAAACCATAGACCTTATCTGGATTTTTCCCCTTACTCATATGCAGAATTTATAGATGAACTAATCTCTCAGGTAAAAAGAATAAATGAAAAAAACGTAAAAATTGCTCTTGACACAGGACATCTCAATCTAAGTGCAAACTATCATAATTTTGATCTACTAAAATCAGCAAAAGAGGCAGAAAAATATACAGTTCATCTCCACATTCAGGACAATCACGGAATCACAAATTTCTACACAGAAAAGGATAAAGCAGAAATGTTACCTTTTGGAAGAGGGGATGAACATATTGTTCCGGGTAGAGGGAATTTTCCATTTAAAGAATTTTTTGAAATATTTAAAAATTTTGAAGGGATTTATACAATAGAACTTTCATCAAGGTATTTAATAAAAGAAAAAATAAAAGAAGCATATGATTACTTAAATGATTTAATATAAAAAAATTTTTTAGTCACAAAAACAAAAATAAGAGAGGAACAAAATGAATATAAGTATAAGGTTAGCAACAGAGGAAGATATTGCAACTATTTTGTCTCTTTATAAATCACTTGAAGAAAAAGATGAATGCATATCGATTGATAATGCTAGAGAAATTTTTAACAAAATGCAAAAATATCCATACCACAAAGTATATGTAGTAGAAATAGAAAATAAAATAATTGGAACATTTGTCTTAACCATACTTGACTACTTCGCCCATAATGGTAAAAAAGCTGGAATTCTCGAAGATGTTGTTGTTGATGAAAAAGAAAGATCAAAAGGAATAGGTAAGATTATGCTTGATTTTGCAATAAAAGAATGTGGAAAAAATAACTGCTACAAACTTGCACTATCAAGCAATATAAAGAGAGAAAAAGCTCATTCATTCTATGAAAAAAATGGTTTTAAACTACATGGTTATAGTTTCTGGACAGAAATTAAAGAAGGATAATTATGAAATATATTGAAATATTTAACCCCAGAATATCAAACAAACTTTCCGAAGAACCAACTATTGCTGACACAGCAAGTATAATAAATTCAAAACTTGGAAAATACACAGAAGTTATGAACTTTGTAGAAATTATAGATTCAAGTCTTGATAATTATACTTATGTATGTGATTATTCGATGATTTTGTATGCTGAAATAGGTAAATTTGTCAGTATTGCTGCAATGACAAGGATAAATGCACCAAATCACCCTTACGAAAGAGCGAGTCAGCATCATTTCACATATAGGCCAGAAAAATATGGATTTGGAAGAGAACCAGAAAAAAGTTTCTTTAACTGGCGAAAATTACAAAAAGTTGTGGTAGGCAATGATGTATGGATAGGTCATGGTAGCGTAATACTACCCGGCGTAAATATAGGAAATGGTGCTATAATCGGAAGTCTTTCAGTTGTTACTAAAGATGTAGCACCCTACTCCATAGTAGCTGGTAATCCAGCAAGGTTTATACGTAACAGATTTCCAAAAGATATAGCCAATGCTATTGAAAAAACAAAATGGTGGGACTGGCCCCATGAAGTTATCAAAGAAAGACTTGAAGATTTTAAAGACATCCGAAAATTTTTATACAAATATTCCTGAAAACAAAATTATTCAAAAAAATTTCTTTTTTTCTCCCTAATAATTTTGAAAAAATATTCAAGGCTCAAAATTATTAATATTAATACTCCAAGTGACAAATAATGAAAAGGAATGAGCTGTTTACCAAAAAGAAAATACCCATATGAAAAAAATGATATAAAAATTATAATAATTGAAAAATAAAATTTAGAAGGCAAGAAAAATGCCACAAGAAAAGAAAAAATATCCCCCATAAAAAAATAACGTTCATGCATCTTCGGCATAAAGAAAGGTACTATAATGCTAAACAAGTAAGTTATGTATAAGAGTAAAATATTGTCTATTTTTCTTTTCTCTAGCAACTTCCACAGCAAAAATAACAGAATAGAAAGAATAATACTGGTAAAAAGTAATCCAAAAATTGTTAAACCAGAATTATTTTGAAAAAATTGATAAAAAGAGGGGGCATTATTTGATAAAGAATTATAGTAATTTGACTGTTTAAAATAAACCAGCAATAGATCTAAAAAATTTCCCCCCATAAAAACCGCTGGAATTATACTCATTAAATATACAACTGGAATAATAAAAAAATGCTTTAAATCAACTTTACCCAGCATAAACAACAATAAAAAGACTGGAACTATGAATATAGCTTGCAATTTAAAAGAAAATGCTATTCCATAAAAAATAAAGCTGATAAGATACTGCTTTCTCAAAAGATAATAAATTGAAATAACACAAAAAGTAGTGAAAATTATATCACATTGTCCCCAGAAAGCTCCATTCAGTAATACCGTAGGAATAATCATAAATAGTCCAAAAGCAATAGTTGAAATAAAAACATCCTTTTTATTTTCAAAGATGATTTTAAAAATATAAAAACCACATATAAAATCGAACATTATAGAAAGGACTTTGATAGCAGCCAGTTTGTCAAGAGGGAAAAATGTCGCAAAACCTAAAAGATAAAGATAAAGAGGAGAATAATTAGAAAATTGAACCGAAAAAGACTTCCATCCATTGTTAACAATATGATCATACCATGGTCTTAAAAAAATTGAAAAATCTCCAGAAACAAAATGAAAAACGGAAAGCCTCAAAATATAAGATAAAAAAATGATTAAAAGGAAAAATAAAAGATTAAACAAATTTTTTCTACCAGAAAGTTCCTTTTTAAGAAACAAATTAGCTAAAATCAAAATAAAAACAAAAATACTAATATAAAATAAAACTTTACTCACAACCGAAACTATAGTAAGCCCAAAATCTCCTCCTCTATTTCTCACTTTAAGTTCAAAATGATTTACTCCATATCTTAGATACTTCCCCAGAAAAATAACAAAACCTGTATCCCAGTTTTCAAGATCTGATTTTTTTATCTTATCAAGAGGAATTTGTTCCCCATTTATAGTTAACTCTTCAAATTTATCATCTGGAATAATATTTAAAAATGCCTGCCCTATGAAAGAATATTTAAAATCAAATTTGACATTATAAAGATCTACCGGAGCATTAGTTGTTACAAAAGAGGTTTTCACCTTATTTGTAACACTTGAATTTTGCCCTACATACTCAATATTACTAAAATCTGGTTTAGACAAAAAAGAAAATATTAAAAGTAAAAAGAACACTCCCAATAGTATGATTGATTTAGAATAAAAAAATCTTTTCAACATAATTATAACCTCAAAAAAACTATTTAATTATAACTTCTTCAATAAAAAAAATCAATTGATAATCTGTTACAGATCAATGTGTTAGAAAAATTTAGTCAAAATAAACTGATAAAAAATCTTGTTCATACAATCAATTGTGAAAGGTTTTCAAATAATAAGAAAAGATTAAACTCTACTTTCTATACGCTTTATTTCTTGCATCTTCTATGGACACAGCTTTATTTATATCGGGTTCTACTGAATTAGATTTCTCATATGCAGAGATCGCTTGAGTATAACTCTTTGTTTTCTCATAGATCTGCCCCTGCTTAAAATACCATTCTGCGAAATCCTTTATCATCTCTTTATTTGAATTATTTGGTAAATTAACTCCCTGTTCAATTGACTTTTTAAAATTAAGGGATTGTGAAAAATCCTTTTTTAAATTGACATTCTTTGTATGTTCAACATTTGAAGTCAAAGGGTTTAAATTTACATTTTCAACCTTCATAAAACCCTCCGCAAAAGATAGTCTGGAGACGGCGGGAATCGAACCCGCGTCCTGAAACCAGAAATTTTAAGCCTTATTCACAGGCTTAGCCCTGTTTGTTTGTCAGCAAAAGAGGGGAACCAGGACAACCCATCTTTTACTCAAGCCGCTTGTTTTCAGTTCTGACCCGCAGCAAGCCAGAACCTATCCTTCAATTATTGCCCATAGATAGCCCCGAAGGAGAAAGCTACCTACAGGAGACTGCTTTAATTAAGCAGCCATTGCATAAGAATATGATTCTTCTGCACTTCTTTTTTGAAGCAGTTTAAAGGGTTACTTCAGCCCTGCCTGAAGCTTAAAACTCCCGCTGTTTCAGTCGAAAGCCAATCGTCCCCTCACACACAAGAAATATAATAACAATTTTTCAAATAAAAATCAAATAAAAATCACAAAATTACGGCTTTTCTATTATCGGAATAACAATCTAAAAATTTTAGAGTTTTAAAATTTTTTTTATTTTTATTGAAAACTATTTTTTTTTAAATTAAACTTAATTTACTGAAAATAAGGAAGTAATATGGAGCAAAAAGAAAAAATTTTAGAAAAGATTAAAAACTTAAGGGAAAAAATTGAATATCATAATTATCGATATTACGTTCTTGATGATCCAGAAATAAGTGACCACGAATATGATTTATTATTGAAAGAACTTGAAAAACTTGAAAAAGAAAATCCAGAATTTATAACTCCAGATTCTCCAACTCAAAGAATTGGTGGTGAACCATTAAAAAAGTTTGAAAATTATATCCATCCTTTTAAAATGTATAGCCTGGCAAACGCAATGAACGAAGGAGAATTTAATCAATTTTTAACAAGAGTTTATAAAGAATTAGGAACAGAAAAGATAAATTTCTCCTGTGAACCAAAGTTTGATGGACTTGCTGTAGAATTAATTTATAGAAATGGGATTCTCCAAGTCGCTTCTACAAGGGGAAATGGTGAAATTGGAGAAGTAATTACACAAAACATCAAAACAATAAAATCTATCCCTCTCAAGATTAAAAATAACAACATTCCTGAAGAAATGATAGTTTATGGTGAAGTTTTGATGTTCAAAAAAGATTTTCTTGAACTCAACAAAGAAAGGGAAGAAAACGAAGAGCCTCTCTTTGCAAACCCAAGAAACGCAGCAGCAGGAAGTTTAAGACAACTTGACCCAAAAATCACTGCAAGAAGAAAATTAAGATTTTTTGCTTATGGACTCAAATCAACCTCTCCAAATAACTTTAGTAATTCTCATTATGAAAGACTAAACTATTTAAAGGAACTTGGTTTCCCTGTTTCAGAGGAAAGAAAAAAACTATCCAATAAAGAAGATATTGTAAAATATCATCAACAACTTGAAAATTCAAGAGAAAACCTACCTTATGAAATTGACGGTGTTGTTATAAAAATTGATGAAATAAATTTACAAGAGATTTTGGGATATGACGCAAAAACACCAAAATGGGCAATCGCTTGGAAGTTCAAACCGGCAAAGGCCACTACGATCCTTAAAGAAGTAGAATTCAGTGTAGGAAGACAAGGAACAATTACACCAACCGCTATCTTTGAACCTGTATTTCTTGCTGGTGCCAAAATTTCAAGAGCAACTCTTCATAATTTTGACGAGGTTAAAAGGCTTGACCTTCATTATGGAGACACAATTGTTATCGAAAGGTCAGGAGAGGTTATACCTAAGGTGGTTGAGGTAATAAAAGAAAAAAGACCACCCAACTCAAAAGTTGTAATTCCACCAGAGAAGTGCCCAGTTTGTGGTTCAACACTTTTTAAGTCGTTAGATAAAGTAGCTTTGCGATGTATTAATTCAAGTTGTCCTGCAATTGTGAAAGGTAGACTTAAACATTTCGTTTCAAGAAACGCCTTTAATATTGAAGGGCTTGGAGAAGAACTGATTGAAAGATTTTATGAAGAAGGTTACATAAAAAATTTCACAGATATATTCAGGCTAAAAAATAAAAAAGATACATTAATATCCTTAGACAGATTTGGCGAAAAAAGTGTTAACAATCTTTTGAACTCAATAGAAAACTCAAAAAAAATTGAATATTTCAGATTTATATATTCTCTTGGTATTCCTTATGTTGGTGAAGAAACAGCCAGACTCTTGGCCGAAAACTTCAGTCCAATTGAAACATTATTCACTATTTCTAAAGAAAACCTTCTTTCTATTTACGGTATTGGAGAAACTGTTGCTGAAAGTATTTACGAATACTTCAAGAACGAAAACAACAAAAATCTCATCAAAGAACTTTTAGCAACAAATATAGAAATTAAATATAACAATAAAGAAATAGTTGAACATTCTCCAATCAAAGCAAAAAAAATAGTCTTTACTGGTAAAGCCACAAATTTTACAAGAGAAGAATTTGAAGAACTTGTAAGAAAATATGGGGGACTGGCCACCGATTCCGTTTCAAAAAACACAGATTATCTTGTCGTTGGAGAAAATCCAGGATCAAAACTCGAAAAAGCAAAATCTCTTGGTATAAAGATCCTCTCAGAGCAAGAATTTCTTGATTTACTGGGGGTAAAAAATGAATCAAATAGCAATACTTGAAGACGAATTAATAATTGCAAAGGATATTGAAGAAGTCTTAAAGAAACTCGGCTATAATATTGTTGGTGTTTTTATATCGGGAAATGAACTGTTAGAAAAAATTAAAAATGGGTTAAATATGTCCCTTGTTCTTTCAGATATAAATCTGGGGTCTGAACCTGACGGTATAGAGGTAGGGAAAAAACTATTTGAACTGGGAATTCCAACAATTTTTATTTCTGCATATACTGACGAAAGCACATTTGCAAAGGCTTTAAGTTTTCCTGTTTTTGGGTTTTTAAAAAAACCACTTGAACATTTTTCACTCAAAAGTGCAATAGAAATTGCGTTAAACAATTTTAAATATTTTCTTGAATTAAAGGAAAAGATAAAACAAAGCGAAAAAGAATATGCAACACTACTCAAAAAAATAGAAAACAAAGAAAAACAACTTCTCGAAGAAGAAAAATTGAGAGAAAATTTACTAGTTGAAAAAAATAAACTCTCAAAAGAAATTTCATCATTTGAATATTATGCTCAATTATTAAAAAATGAAATAGAAAAAGCCCTTATAGAAAAAGAGAGAATTCTAGATACAAAAAATGAAATTTTCAACCACTTAAATGTCTATGCAAAAGGAATGGAATTTTTCAACCAATTATTTTGTGGAATTTTGGATAGAGATGAAGATTTTATGAAAATAATGCAAAATGTCGTAGACAACTTTCTCACAGTTATAGGTGAAAATTGTAAAGGCATAAAAATAACCTTAAACGAAATCACAATATACAGCACAAATTGTATTAATACTCCTTTTGTCTATAAAGTAGATTTTAATGCAAGAAATATTGGGACCGACATTTTTTTATATTTTAACACAGAAGAAAATTTAAAAAAAGATATTACAAAATCAACGATTTACCTTATCGATGTCTTCCTCAAACTAGTAGCCTGTTTCTATTCAACAAGAAAACTATTTAATAACGAAAGAAAAGAAAAAGAATTCTATAAATCTATATTTGAACTCCTTCCTTTTCCATTGATATACAGATCTGAAGACAAAACCATTTTAAACAATATGGCAAAAGAATTTTTCAACATTCTAAGAGATAAGGATATTAAGAAGATATTATTAACGGATGAAAAAAAACTCAAAGAAGACATCATAGAAAACATACTTAAACAAAAAAAATCTTTTCTAGAATATACTTGCAAATTTAAGTCCTCTGATGGTATAATTAAAGAAGTGAGAGCCAGAAGATTCTTAATAGAAGAAAATATTAAAGAGTATATTGATATAATGTTACCTTAAAACAAGGAGGAAAAATGGATTTTATGTGGAATGGTGTTTTCTGGGGTATCGTCTTAATTATTTTTGGTTTAAGTGTTATTCTTAAAGCTATATTTCATATTGATATTCCAATTTTTAAAATATTTGTGGCTTTCTTTTTCATCTATCTTGGTGTTAAAATCCTTATTGGTGATAAAATCATAAAACCTGCCCAATCCAACAAAGATATTGTTTTTGCGGAAGGTGATTTTTCATACTCAAATGAGGATTATAAAGAATATAACATAATCTTTGGTAGTGGAAGAATAGATCTATCAAAGATAGAAAATCTCACTTCAAACAAGACAATAAAAATAAACACCGTCTTTGGTTCAGGAATCTTATACCTTAAGAAAAATTCTCCCTTCAGACTTAAAACTTCAGTAGCTTTTGGAGGAATAAATTTTCCTGACGGAGAGGCTATCTACTTTGGAGAAAAAAACATAAGCGAAAAAGACAAAAACACTTATACTATAGATATAGAATTAAATGTAGTCTTCGCAGGTTTCAGAATCTTTTATAGGGACTAAAAATGAATCTCTATCCTGCTGAGTTTATTGAAACCAAACTTTTTTTAAAATACAAAACAAGAAGACCGGATATTTTCTGTGGAATCACAAAAAAAGGTTCCCTATCTTATTCTTTTCATACTACAACTACGGAAGAAGAAAGAGAAAAAGTAAAAAATTCGAGAGCACTTTTATTAGAAAAATTGGGTTTCAATAACCTTGTTACACTTAAACAAACCCACTCAGATATCATAAAATTGATAACAAAAGAAAATATTTTTGACTATATTTCTAATCCCTACATAGTAGGGGATGGACTCATTACAAAACTAAAAGATGTTTTAATAGGGGTCTCAACTGCTGATTGTGTTCCAGTTATATTCATTTCCAAAACACATAATGCGATCGGAATTGCTCATGCTGGTTGGAGGGGAATAAATTGCAAAATTCACCTCAAAATGCTTGAAGAGTTTAAAAAACTACCCACAAAACCAGAAGATTTAGAGATAATAATTGGTCCCCACAATAGAGTTTGTTCCTACGAGGTAGGAAGGGAACTGATGGAAATCTTTCCTGAAAAATATTTTTCTCTTAAAGATAATAAAATATTTTTGAACCTTGAAGCAATTGTTGCAGAAGACCTATCAGAAAAAGGAGTAAAAAACATTTCTTCAATTAATCTGTGTAGTTTCTGTAACAACGACTTACTCTATTCCTACAGAAGAGGTGAAGAAAGAGGGAGAAACCTATCTTTCGTAGGCATTCAAGCATGAGGATGAAACTTTTCATAACTCTCTTTAAGTTTTGAGATAGAAAGGTGAGTATAAACCTGAGTTGTTGCAAGGTTTGAATGCCCGAGCATCTCTTGAATAACCCTTATGTTTGCTCCATTATCAAGAAGGTGAGTAGCAAAAGTATGTCTCAATGTATGTGGTGAAACTTTTTTTTGAATTGCTAAGATGTCTATATAATTATTCAAAATATATCTTATAGCTCTATCCATTATTCTTTTACCACTTTTGGTAACAAAAAAGGCTTCGCTCCTTGCTTGTAGTTCTTTTCTGAACATAAGATATTTAGCAATAATTTCTTTGGTTTTCTTACCGAACGGGACTATTCTATACTTTTTTCCTTTACCTAAAATATGAACTATCTCATTTTTTAAGTCTATATCAGATAAATTCAAATTCACAAGCTCTGAAACTCTCATACCAGTTGCGTAAAGAAGCATAATCATAGCCTTATTTCTTATCGAAAGAGGTGTATCCTCTGGAATAACATTAATGAGTTCAAAGATCTCCCCTTTCTCCATAAAAGTTGGGAGTCTTTTTGATTTTTTTGGAGAAGAAATAAGATCTGCTGGATTTTTTTCTATTATTTTTTGCCTCTTAAGAAACTTAAAAAAAGTTTTTATAGCCGCAACTTTCCTTTCTATTGAAGAGGCTTTAAGGCCCTTTTTGCCAAGAAACGTTATAAAGTTATATATTTCTTGATAATTAATATCAGATATCTCTTTGCTATCAATAAAACCAATAAACTCCAAAAGATCATTTTGATAAGAAGTAGCTGTATTCTTAGAAAAACCTTTCTCAAAAATAATATGCTTTATGAAAATCTCAAGATATTCTTCATTTTGCATTTTTACTCAACTCTGAATAATCAACTCTATATATAAAACTAATTATAAAGTTCATAATACTTGAACGAGATTCTGACCTTAACTTTTCCTGAGAATTTTCTATACTACCATTAAACAAATCATAACTTGCATAAGCCATTTCAAGTTCAACTCCTATATCTCTATTGATAAAATATGCCCCGCTTAATGATATAAAGGGGACATAATATTTAACTCTTTTGAAGTCTATAATACCAGAGGATTTATTTTCTTCTTTATACTGGCTTACAAATGGAATTATGGAAAGAGAAAACTCAAAAGTTTTATTTGGATTCCATATAATATTAAAACCAAAGGGTAAAGTGGGTAATAAATCTTCACCTTCAAGAATTAATTTATTATCATAAGATTCCAGACGGTCAGGAAAATTAAGTAACTTTACAGTCAAACCCAAAGCAAACTGTTTATTAAAAAATGGCAGATAATAACTAATACTAAAGTTCATATAATGAACTGGTGATACTGTGGTAAATCCCCCTTCTTTAGAATTATAGACTAACCATCCCGGCATAGGCCCACCAAAAAAATCTGTTCTTATATCCCAGTATCTTATCATAAACCCTATCATTGGATAAAACACCGGATAATTTGCATTCAAACTTTTGGATAAAGTATTACCCATTCCATCATTGTAATACATCGTAGCATTTTTCACGCCAAAATCAACCCCAACACCAAATTTTGTATAGAATTGCCTCTCAACCTTAATTTCTTCTTTCTCATAAATTGTTTGTCTGAGCTTTTTAACCTCAGTTTCCTCTTCCAGAGTAAGTTCAGGTAAAACTTCCTTTATCTTTTGTTTTATATCGAGGGAAATCTCATCAATAGTATCAAATATATCAATTCCCACAACACCTTTAGCTTCACTCCTCATCTTTAACTTTTTCTTAAGAACATCCCATACCTCAGTTATAACAAAAATAGATTTGCCTTCAACATAATAATATCCATAAACTATAATATCAGCCTTATTAGACAAAGAAATGTTATTTGCTTCTGTGATTGAAAAGATGGCTATATTATCTGCTGATAGTTGAACATCAAAGTTTTTCTCTTTAATCAACTTATTATATACCGAGCTTTTAAGCATTGAAGCAATAGATTTATCCCTATAATCTGAGAGATCAATCCAGTTCGCAACCACTATATTCCATTTTGTTTCAGCAAAAAAATAACTAGAAAATAATAAAAATAGAAAAACAAAAATTCTTTTAAAATTCATATTTTATCCCTATCCCCATAACTGAATCTTCTACAGATATCCTTCTTAAATAAAAAGTAGCTCCATCAACAATTCCAAGAGCCACAGGAGGAAGATATTTACTATCGCTAAATTCTCTGTGTATACCAGCGGAATAAAAAGCAAAAGCCACAGAGAAAATAAATCTATCAAAACCCTTAAAATTAAAATCCATAGACATAAAAGGTGGCCCATCGCTTGAATCAAAAGGAATATTAAAGTTAGAGCTATAATTAAAGTTATAATCACTATAAGGCCTGAAAATACCAAAAGCAAGCCCAAAATAATAATCTCTTGTAATATTAAACCTCAAGGCAAAACCTATGGTCATAAATGAATAATATGATTCAGGAAAATTAATATTTTTACCTTCATCAGTTATCTCAAAACCTGAAATCCTACCACCTGAAAAAGATAAATCTATCCCCACAAAAAACAAATTGTCAAAAAATCCAAACATAGGAGTAACACCAAACTGGTAATTATAATCTCCTGAGATACTCATCTTTGCCCTGGTAACTAATAAAAACCACATATATTCAAACTCAAAATTAAGGAGTGGAGAAAAAGTCAACTTTGAAGGCAAATTTTCTTCTAAGTATGTTGAGTTATCAAGCGAAAATTCAGAATCATATACTCTCAAACTATCAAGATTAAAATAAAATCCTAAAGTAAAAGTAGGTTTATCCTTTTCATACTCACTGAGTTTCTTTTTCTCTGTTTCCACTGTTACAAGTTTCTGTTTTTCCTTGGGTGGATAAGATTTCAAAAGCAGGTCAAGAATCTGGGTAGATATTCTATCAATATTTCTTAAAAAATTCTCTTTTTCTATAACAGATGAAAACTCTATTCTATTTGTATCTTTTGAAATATCGAAAAGCTCAAATGTTAATTTTTGCTTTTCTTCTTTTATTTGCAAAAGTATTTTAGCATTAACCTGTGATAATCCATACCCAGATAGTTCTGTATTATCATCAGAAAATATATAAATATCCTTCCTATCCTTAGCTCGCAAGAGAACCGCTTTCTGAAGCAAAACTTCCATTTTATAAGTTGGAGTTTTATCTGAAATGGTTAAAATCAACTTTTGAGGAATAAGCTCTGCACTATATAAAAAAACAGGGATCAAGAAAAACAATACAAAATTTTTCATAATCTTCTCCAGCTTTTATTATTGTTGCATAATAACTTGCTTTTGTCAAGCATTATGAGTTAAATATTTCTGTCATCAAACCTCAATAAACAAAGCATTTTAAAGAAATAATTAACTTTTTTCGATAATAATAAATACTCTGGAGAAAGTTGTGAAAAAACATTCTTTTTTAAAAAAAAATTTTAGTTTTATACTATTAATTTTACTTTTCACTCTTGTTTTAATCTCTCAGTACATAATGTTTGAAGATTACTTTGATGAGAAAATCTCAAAAATAATTGCAAAATATGATAAAACTGAAAAACTTGAGATTGATGAAAAAAAAAGTTTTTTCAATCAATTCAGACTTAATAAAATTGAAGAAATCTATGAGAACCTGTCGGGAAAAATCCCCATCTTAGAATATCATATTATCGAAACCCCCTCTGTATATTCAAATTATATCTTGACAAAAAAAATAAAAAAAACAAAAGATAATGAAAGATTCTTTGTTTCTTCAGAAGATTTTAAGAAACACCTTGAAATATTATACAAGAAAGGATATAGAAACATCTCTCTTGATGAATATCTTTCTATCATGAAAGGGCAGACAAAAGATTTTAGAAGAATAACTCCCGGCTCAAAACTATTTGTTTTAACATTTGATGATGCAACTTTTGGGCAGTTTGATTTTATAACAAATGAAAAAGGTGAAATCTTTATTGACTCTGATTGTGCTGTTGGAATAATGATTGATTTTGCCAAGAAACATCCGGAATTCAAGTTAAATGCTGCCTTTTCAATAGATTTTGAAAATATTCCATTTCATCAAAAAGAATATGTAACTAAAAAACTCAATTTATTACTTGACTATGGATTTGAAATTGTTAATCATTCATATAGCCATAAATCTCTCTCAAAATTGTATAAGAAAAATCCTGAAAGAGTATCCGAAGAGATAGGCAGAGCAATGGAAATTTTTGAATCTCATCTTGGTTATAGAGTAAGCCACATCAATAAAATATGTTACCCGAACGGAGACAACTCAGAAGATCTTCAAGAATTCATAAAGAAGATAAACTACAAAGGTAAAGAATACGACTTCATAGCCGCAATAGACGCAGAAGGTCCTCTTGCTATAAATCCAAACGATACAAATTTTGACCCCTATGCAATAAGAAGGATAGAAATAAACAACCAGACATTTAACAAATATGTCATTAATGCTAAAGGAGTCTACACGATGCCGCCTCTAGTTCTTAAGACACCTGAAACAGAAAAGTTAGTCAAAACCACAACAAATCTATCACTTGAATTAATAAAACTACCTTAAATCAGAGCATATTTTATTTTTACCATTAATCTTTGCCTTATAGAGAAATTCATCAGCTCTTTTAATAGCCTCCAGAATATTTTCTTCTTCTTTTAAAATTGTTAATCCAAAAGAAGCTGTATAATTAATTATCCTCTCTTTATGCTCTATAAAATTTGACGCAACAAGAATCCTTATTCTTTCTGTAATATTTTTAAGAATCTCTGGTTTATCCACAAAAGCAATTATAATAAATTCCTCCCCACCCCATCTACACACAAGATCATAATTTCTTAAAGTTTTTATAATTGTTTGAGAAAAATTATATAGAACCCTATCACCAATCTCATGCCCATAACTGTCATTAATTTTCTTAAAATCATCTAAATCTGCAAAAATGACACCAGTAATTTTTTTTAAAACACCCATCTCCTTATACCTTGAATAAAAAAATGTCTCCAAACCATGCCTGTTTAAAGCTCCTGTTAGATTATCAATAAAAGCTGCCCTTACAATATCATTTTCATAAAAATTATGTGTATCAAGTATCGGATAAAAAAGCTCAAGGGCATACGTATCTTCTAGCTCAATTTTAACCCCAATAACTCTAACAGGTATCCTATATCCTATTTTATGATGAAGAAAGACATTGGCTTCTATTTTTTCAATTCCTTTGAGAATATCCACCATAGGACAACTACCAATACAAAGCTCTTTCCCCTTCTCATCCATATGGCATAATATATTATCGCTGCAATTGTTACCAATAACTTCGTCGGATTTAAATCCTGTTATATTTTCAGCTGCTCTATTCCAGTAAACTATTTTTCTATCATTATCAAGGATATAAGCCCCTTCCCATAGATTATCAAGAACTTTCTTTA
>JAOACQ010000055.1 GCA_026417755.1 Brevinematales bacterium
AAATGCTTTGGCTTGACAAAAAACTCAAAATCCCTGTAAACTTCAGTGCCATTTTCATCAATAAGACGGAATTCAAAGAAACATCTCCTTAAGTCTTCAATTGTGAAAAGAAAATTTGTATAATGAAACTCAAAAATTTTATACTGAAATACAAAAATTTTTTAGTGAAAGATACAATCAAACTTCTTTAGATTCGATTGTTTTTCATTCTGAAATATTAGCTAAAACATGGAGCGAATTTATTAGTTTTTTATTTAAAAACATTATATCAGAAAAAAAAGAAGAACTTTTAAATAAAGTTAAAGAAATTAGTTTGATGGAAGAAGAACTCTTAAATAAAATAGAAATTTTGTTAAATATTTAGTATTATGTGTATTTTAAAATCTACCCAAACAAAAATCTTTCGGGATTTTCATTTACTATAAGGTGTTTTTGGTTGAAAAATGCATCTGAAGTGGCAAAATTTTTTAATATAGAAGAATAAGAATCAATTCTTAAGAGTGAAATAGAAAAATCGCTACCAAAAAGTATTCTTTCGTAAATTTTTTGGAGATCAAATGTTGTTATTTTTTTTATTTTCTTTTCGATTTCTTGATATTCTTTTTTATTAAAACCTGAATATGCAAGGTCTGAATAGACATTTTTATTTTCAATAATAAGTTCTATTATTCCTTTTGTAAAATTAAAATCTTTCTGTTTTAAATGAGCGAGATTAAGTTTTAGATCTGGAAATTTTTTAAGAACAGTTTTCCATTTTTCTGGGGAAGCAAATATATTGCACTTTTTATTATCAATTGTTTGAAATCCTCCCACTCCAATGTGGGTTGTTATGGGTATAGCTTTTTTTGAGCAATATTCATATAAATATTCAACCTTTTCTCTTTCTTTTTCTTTTTCTGGCATTGGGTCAAAACCTAGTGGTGGATATAATTTTATGCCACAAAAGGCATAATTACCAAGAGATTCTATGTCCTTGAATTTTCCCATTTTCTTAATCAGGGATTCTTTTCTTTTTTTAAGATTTTCTTTTGAAAAATACTTGAAATGTTTGTCTAATAGACTTTTTATTCCAATTGTTTTTATATGTCCGTTTTCATCATATTCATTTTCAAGAGAATAGTTTTTAGGATTTATTCCTAAAAAAGGAAAAATTAAAATTTTCTTATCATTTTCTTTGTAGAATTCTTTAATACCTTCAAATAAATCTATAACCTGGTATTTTACAGCCTTATGAGGGTTAATGTTATACCATATTTCATCATGATGGGCGGTGTATTTCTGCCCAAAATCTATTATTAAAGGGATTAAAATAAATCTGTCATAACTTAATGATTCTATTTTAAATCCTTCTTGAAATAATGGAAAAATATCTTTTTTTTCAAGTATATCTAAAGCATCATTTATATCTCTATCCATAAAAGAAAGAGCATTAATAAGTTTCTTCTTTCTTGAAGCATAAAAAAATGTCGATATTATAGGGCCAATTACAGGTAGATTCATTATGAATAAATATTCTGCGAGATTCAATCTCTCTATAAAAGAAAAGAAATTGGGATGACTCAGATTGAAAAAATGTGTATGCACATCGTAAAAATCTGCCATTCATTTTCCTTAAATTATGAGTTCATAGATCATCCTGGCGAAAGCCACCATTATATCGTAAGCGAGTATTGTGCATACTACTGATACGAGAAGGAAACAGCCAAATTCAAAAAATTCTTTTTGGAGTGGTTTTATCATGCCATATTTTCCTCCGAAAATTGAGGCAAAAATGAGGAGGATAAATATTATTATATAATAAATAAGTTGATTAAATACCATATTACCCAGTCTCAAATAATGAATTTTTGAAGCAAAGAGAAAATCACTGAATCGGAACACATCCACTAAACTTACTCTATCTATTTCTTCATCTGAGGCAAATAGGTAGATTGCTTCAGGGTTATAGTTTACAGGTATTTTTTTTGCTGTCATATTGTTAGCCTTAGCTGTCCCTTTGGAAAAATCGACAAGCGTAGCAGCAAGGGGATAAATATTTTCATCAACTATTTTTGCATATTTTGCACTGATTATGAGGCTTACATCTTTTTTCTTTGAATATCCAACGATTGTCAGATCTTCTACATAGTAATATTCACCTTTGTACATTTTTTTGAAATAGACAAAAAGATTTTCACCCATCATAAAGGCTATATTTTCTTTTTTTGGTAGTTTTGTAAGACTCTGGAGTTCCTTATTGGATATAGTATAACTCACCTTTTCTGGTGTTTTTTTATCCTTGTTCAAAAAATCTAACTTTATAAAATCTGTTTTTTTGACCATTAATTTTGGTATTATAATTTCTTGAATGAAGAATGCGAAGGCAAGTGTAAAGAAAATATAGATAAATACTGAGAAAGAAACACCAATGCTTGAAACTGGGTGTTCAAAATCTTTTTTTGTCTTTATTACAAGTCCCCACAATAATGAAATCGAAGATATTACAGGAATAAAGACTAAATAATTTTCTAAGATTAGTGTGGCAAGTTTAAAACTATCTTTTTGTTTAGTAAGATTTATAGATATTAAAATAGCTATAATAACGATAGAAAAAAATAGAAAAAATGATAAAAATCTAAAAAATTTCTTCATAACTTCCTCTACTTATTACCATACATCTTGTTCATAAGAATCTTAAGTTCAATAAGTCCATATCCTATCATCCCGGCAAATACACCAACTATCAAAGATGGAATTATAACCTCAAAAAGTTTGTTTTTTATACCTAGTTTTATCAAGTGTGTGAGGTTAAGAAATACAGGTAAGCCCACAAAGAAAACAACAGATAAGACAAGTATAGTAGAAAAAGATAGAGAATAAATTTCCTTTTTTCCAAAATAGCTTCCTATGCTGACAATGAAACCACTAAAACCAAGAAATAGAATATAAATCGCTATTATTGAGATTATAATTCCACCTGTTTTAAAAGTATATTCAAAGAAATTTTTGAGCTTTATATTGTAATTTTCATAAATTTTTAATAGAAATGGAGAAATAGGGGAACTCTTTAAGGAAATAAGATCCTCTTTTATTTTTACTTTGAAAAAAGAATTATTGGCATAAAGAGATGTTTTACCTACTAAGTGCGAAGTTGAGAGATAAGTGTAATCATCTTTTACAGATACTGAACTAAGTAGATATGGATCTTTGTAGAATAAAATCCCTTTTGTTAAGCCCCCTCTGTCATTTTTCTCATAATAAAAGCGATATGGCCCAAATACGTTAAGATAATTTTCCCTAACTATAGGAATGTATTTTACTTCTTTATTTTCGTATAATATTAAAAATTTTAAGTTTAGTAGAAAAAATAGAGTAAGTATAATTGTGTTAAATATATTTATAATGGGAAGGAATTTTATTATATAAAACTTATCCTGCCCTGCAAAAGAGAAGAAAAGCATTGTAGAAAATATAATTACAAAAGGTAGTGAATTAATAATAAAAGCAAAATAATTTCCTACACTTAATAAAAGAAAACCTTTGGTACCAGTTACTTTAAAATAAGCGAGGAGATAAAAAAAGTAAATTAATGAAAATAGAATAACCCATAATAGAACCTTTAAGAAACCAAAGGTGTATTTTTTAAGAGTTTCAAGATAAATCAATGAAAACTCCTTTTTTTAAAGAATATCGGAAAATAACTTCTCAAAAGTTTAATGTTTTTCTAAAATCCGAAAAAATGATAAAAAAAATAAAAAGCCGTATTTTTTTCTTTTGTTCCTTTTATTATAAATCGACCCTGTTTGAAAATCAATATCTTAAATCTTTCATATTTAAATTCGATGAAAAATGGGGTTTCTCTTGTGAGTTTCAGAAACTTAGATAACTTTTCTTTGTAATATGTAAGATTAATTTCTATACTATTCATCTGACTGATTGCTACAGAATTATCACTGCAGGAGACACTTGCAATATCAGCGAACTGACCTTTGAGAAAGTCAAAATTGTGTTCGATTTTTTCTGTGAAGTCCAGAAATTTTTTTTCTTTTGAATTAAGGTCATAAATCCAATTTTCTTTAATATTTAAATTTTGTTTTACTTCATTTAAAATAGACATGAGGGAGTCTATATTTATTTTTGGTAATGATATAAAGGGTAATGAAATTGAATATTTTTTGTAACAAGAAAGGTGAGAATTTTTACCAGATAACTTTAAGAGTTTCCAGCTTTCGTCATATAAAAGAATATAACATATTTTATCGAAGTAAGTTGCAAAATCAGAAACAAGATATTTAATTTTATTAGCAGGAGAAAAATCTAGATAAACATCACAATTTCTACCAAACTCTTCGATGTAGTTATGATTTAAAAATTCCGGGAAAAATTCTACATTTGATATTATATCAAATTTCTCTTCTTTTAAATTGTAACTACTTCCATTTACAAGAACTGGAAAATCTTGGAATGCCTTTATGATTTCTTTTTCTATACCACTCCCACCGGATATCCCGATTTTCACTTTAAAAACCTACCTTTGAGGTTTTACCTCCAAGATGAGATTTTATTTCCTGATTTATTGAGTCAATGAAATCTTTTTGCCTTACTACTCTATCTTTTCCTGTTCTTAATGCTGCTTTTCTTGCTGCGTTGTATACGACGTTTGCTATTGAACCACCAGCAAGTTCATATTCTGCAAGTTTGTTCATATCAACATCATTTGCTAAAGGCATACTTTCAGGAATATGGACTTTCCAGAGTTTTAATCTAGTTTCATAAGAAGGTATATCAAACTTAATTTTTAAGTTGAATCTTCTATTCCAGGCAGAATCAAATAAATCTGGTAGATTTGTTGTAGCAATGAATACACCATCAAAATTTTCCAGCTCTTCGAGGAGTAGATTTTGCATCTGGTTGTATTCTTTATCGGCAGCCTGAGTAATAACGCCTCTTGATGATAGAAGCTGGTCAGCTTCGTTGATGAAAAGAAAAACTCTTTTGTTTGTTTCTTTCACATATTTATAGAATTCTTTAAAAACCTTTCTTACGTTTTTGGTGCTTTCTCCTACCCACATGCTTACAAGATTACTTGCATCAACCTTGAAAAGTTCTGCTCCAGCTTCTCCGGCCAATGCTTCTGCTGTCAGTGTTTTACCAGTTCCAGAAGCACCATATAATAATATTTTTATAGATGCAAAAGCACTAGATGATAGATTTGGTTTTACTCCCCATTGTCTCATTACGTCGGCAGCCTTTGTTAAGTCAACCGCTCCAAGTAGCTCATTTTTGATATTTTCATCAAGAATGACATTTTCAATTTTAACAGTAGGAATTTTGATTTCGTAAAGTTCATTGGCTCTTGCTTTTTGACGGGGTGAGGAATCTTCATGAAAGTTAAGCAATTGAGCATCTTCTTGGGGGAATCCAAAAAACAGATTATTATTTTCTATTTGTTCAAAAAGTAGATTGTATATCTTTTTCTGGTTAATTGCGATCTCAGCGGTATATTTAAAATTATTTTCATCTTCTGCATCTTCATCTTCTAAAAAATTTGGGAGTTCCATATTATCATTATTTATATCATCTATAAAGTTAAATGGCTCATCAATAAAGACGAATCCTTCTTTTATTAAGATCCCATCTTTTCTGAAGCATCTAACTATATCTTCAATATTTTTTACTGATAGAGCAAATTTTTCTATCAAATAGTGGATCGTTCCTATAGATACAGTTTTAAGTGAAATTAGCTCATAGATAAAGAATAATAATAAGGTGAATTCAATATTTGATAGTTTTTTGTTTCTTATATATTCTGCTAAATTGGTTTTTATCCTTGAGTTTAATAAATTTTTCTTTATTCTTTCAATATATTTTTTTATTTCGCCTTTTTCATAGAAACTAGTTGAGTTAACTTTTTTAGATGAAATTGTTTGTGCTTTTAAATAATTTCTGAAGAAGTTAATGTATTTTATAAGAGATGCTATATCTTTTATAAATCTATCAAGATCTTTATAAGGTTTGTTTGAGATGTTGATTATGTATTCAAATAATATTTTATGATCATTCCCAATATTTTTTGCGAAAGAGGAAATAAAAAAAGGAGAAAGATAAACATATATATCATTGAAATAAGTTGATAGTTCGAGTATGTTTACCTGGTCTTCGTTTTCTTTGTTCATTTCGTATTCTTTTATTTTTGATAACATTATTATGCCGCTTTGATTAAGTCTGGAATCAGGATTAATAAACTTTTTGAAAGCAAAAAATGAATTAGAAGGAATTCTATGTAGAAAGTTAAATATAGTGAAAAGGTTTATCCCACTTGCTGAAGAAGCTCCTGTTAATATTCCAAGAAGTAAAAGAATTATCTTTTTATCTTCATAACTTAAGCCTTTAACTGGATTAAACTTTTTTATTGCTTTTCTGTATTCAAAAATATTGTATTTTTTTGGTTGTGCTGGTGAGTATAGATTTAATGGTATATTTTTACTATCACAGAATTTTTTGAATTTTAAAAATAATTCCACGCCATAGTCTATAAGTATGAGTTTATCATTTTTTAACATTAATATTACCTACCTTAAAAGGTCTAATTATAACAAAAAATGAAGAAAATTACAAGTTAAATATAAATATGATTTTTGATTAAGTCAAGTTCTATTATGTTTAATAATTTATTAATTTTATTTTCATCCAAAATATACAAAAAATTGATACTTAAAGTATGATAAAAATCATACCAAAGGTCTATTGAATTTTTTCAAGAAGGGTTTAAAATTATTCTTAATTCAACGATGAATAAGGTTCTTTAGGTTTAAAAAGAATTTTTGTTTAAGGAGGTGAACGATAAAAGTTGCTTAATCGGGTTTAAGGGGAGACTTTTTTAGGGGGAAACTATAAAAAAGGAGATTGGTTATGAAGAAGTTAATTAGTATTGGGATATTCTCCCTAATATTAATTTGGGCATGTTCAATAATTCCGGAAAATGGAGAAAATGTTTCTACCACAAAAAATTTAGCTAAAGCTCCAGCTTATAATTATGGTGAAGCATTACAAAAATCCATTATGTTCTATGAGTTTCAAATGTCAGGTAAACTCCCAGCAAACAAAAGGAATAACTGGAGAGCTGATTCTGGTCTTGGTGATGTTCCTCAAGGCGGATGGTATGATGCCGGCGATCATGTAAAATTCAACCTACCTATGGCTTATAGTGCAAGTGTTTTAGGTTGGGCTCTTTATGAATATCGAAATGCATTTCAAACTAGCGGACAAATCCAATATCTTCAAGATCAAATCAAGTGGGTAGCAGACTACCTTGTAGCCTGTAAAGCTAATGGCTGGGTATATCAGGTTGGTGATGGTGGTAAAGATCATTCATGGTGGGGACCTGCTGAAGTAATGCAGATGGAAAGACCATCCTTTAAGGGTAACAAATGTTCAACAGTATGGGGTGAAAGTGCTGCTGCTCTTGCTATAGCATCTATAGTTCTTAGTAATTCAACTTATTTACAACATGCTATTGAGTATTATACAAAGGCAGAGACTGAAAAAAGTGATGCTGACTATACCGCAGCAGGTGGATATTACAATTCATGGAGTGGTTTTAATGACGAACTTATCTGGGCTGGTGCATGGTTATACCTTGCTGGTGCCGGTAATACATATTTACAGAAAGCCGAACAATATGCAGCAAGCGAAGTTAACAAGACAAACAAATGGGCACTTTGCTGGGATGATAAGAATGTTGGAGCAATGCTCTTGCTTGCCAAGATTACAGGTAAACCTGAGTACAAAGCCTATATTGAAAGAAATCTTGATTTCTGGACAGTTGGTTATGCAGGTTCAAGAGTAACTTATACTCCAAAAGGTTTGGCCTGGCTTGATCAGTGGGGTTCTTTAAGATATGCTACAACAGCAGCCTTTGTTGCTTTTGTTTACTCTGATTGGAGCGGTGCAGATAGTTCTAAAGCTACAACATATAGAACATTTGCAGAAAATCAGGTTAACTATGCATTAGGTAGTGCAGGAAGAAGTTTTGTTGTAGGTTTTGGGACAAATCCACCAAAAAGACCACATCATAGAACAGCTCATGCTTCCTGGGCTGATAGCCAGACAATTCCAAACTATCACAGACATACTCTTTATGGTGCACTTGTAGGTGGACCAAATTCAAGTGATAGTTACAATGATGATATTTCTGATTATGTATGTAATGAGGTGGCCTGTGATTATAACGCAGGATTTGTTGGTGCTCTTGCTAAAATGTATAGCCTCTATGGAGGAACACCCATTGCAAACTTTAATGCTAATGAAACACCTTCAAATGTTGAATATTTTGTTCAAACATCTGTTAACGCAAGTGGCATTAACTTCCTTGAAGTTAAAGCAATATTGAATAACTTGACAGGATGGCCTGCAAGAGTAGGTACTAATGTTGTGTTCAGATATTTTATTGATATTTCTGAACTTTTAGCCAAAGGTTATACGGCAAATAATATTACTCTTACAATGAATTATAATCAGGATAGTGGTTATACAGCTTCTATAAAACAGTGGAGTGGAAATATATACTATGTTGAATTGAAATTTAATGGTAAAATCTATCCTGGTGGTCAGTCAGCATATAAGAAAGAAATCCAATTCAGATTTGCATATCCTCAAGATGTAACAAACAATAATGCAAATGACTTCTCTTATCAGTATATCAACAATATAGTTTCTAATGGTTTAACGCCAATAACCAACAATCCAAATGTACCGGTATATGAAAATGGTGTCAAAATCTATGGAAACGAACCCGGAGTATCTTCGAGCAGTTCTACATCTTCTATAAGCTCAAGCAGTGTTTCTTCAGTTGTTAGCAGCAGTTCGATTAGTTCAAGTAGCTCGGTAGTATCAAGCTCAAGTTCTTCAGTATCATCTAGTTCTATAAGCAGTAGTTCTAGTGTAGTAAGTTCTTCCCTATCTTCAAGCTCTGTTTCTTCGTCAAGTTCAAGTGTTGTAAGTAGCAGTTCATCATCTGTAAGTTCATCTTCATCCTCAAGCTCTACTGGTATTACATATGTCACTATAACACTTCCGTTCAGTTATGATGGAGCTGGAGAGTTCTACTGGAAGACAGATAAATTCTCTACTGTTGTGAACTGGAGCAGATTTGTTAACTCTTGGAATCTTGATGTGCTTGAGATTAATGGCGTGAACTATGCTAACAAGTGGGTTGCACAGCATACTATACCAGCAGCTTCTGATGGTTTCTGGTATATACGATATAAGGGTTCTTTCCCGTGGAGCCATGTAGAGATTAAATAATTTATTTTTAAAAAGTGTTGTTCGGGATTAGCCCCGAACAACACAGATTAAAACAACAATTTGATTTTAATTGCTTAAGAGAGGAGGATATAAAAATGAAAAAGAGTGTTATTATTTGCTTTTTATTTCTATTAACGTTTTTTTATTCCTGCAGTTTTACTCCACAAAACACGGAAATAGATACAATAATTTCGAAAAGTAAAAATAAAGCTATAAATACATCAAACCTTTTGGGAATCAATCATGCACATTGCTGGTATAGAGATAAACTTGATGTTGCTCTTACAGGTATAAGAAGCTGGGGTGCCAATAGTGTAAGGATAGTTTTAGCTTGTGGAAAAAGATGGACAGAGATACCTGCAAGTGAGGTTTCAAATATAATTGCTCTCTCAAAGACGAAAGGGTTTAGTGCTATAATTCTTGAGGTTCATGATACTACAGGTTATGGTGAAGAGGGTGCAGCAGCGTCTCTTTCAGAAGCAGCAGATTACTGGATAAGAATAAAAAATTCTCTTATTGGCCAGGAAGATTTTGTAATTATAAATATCGGTAATGAACCATATGGTAATGCTAACTATCAAAATTGGACAAGAGATACTACCAATGCTATTAAAAAATTAAGAGATGCTGGTTTTACTCATACTATTATGGTTGATGCCCCCAATTGGGGTCAAGATTGGTCTTTTACTATGAGAGATAATGCAGAATTAGTATTTAATTCTGATCCACAGAAAAATATTGTTTTTTCTATTCATATGTATGGTGTTTTTGATACAGTTGCGGAAATTACAAATTACTATGAATATTTCAAAAAGAAGGGATTACCCCTTTATATTGGAGAATTTGGTTATAATCATTCTGATGGTAACCCTGATGAAGAAGCTATTGTTAAATATGCAAAACAATATGGATATGGTTACGCTGGATGGTCATGGTGTGGAAATGGAGGTGGTGTAGAATATCTTGATATGGTATATAATTGGGATGCAAATAATCCAAGTCAATGGGGTAGTTGGTACAAAGTTAATGCTTTAAATATAAACAGCTCTTCTTCATCTAGTTCTACAAGTATTAGCAGTTCAAGTTCGATTTCTGTAAACAGTAGCTCAAGCTCAATAAGTTCCTCTTCAAGTTCTGTAA
>JAOACQ010000078.1 GCA_026417755.1 Brevinematales bacterium
CTTTTTTATAGAATAAAGGCTAATATATTTGAATATAGTAATTCTAGTTATCTGCTTTTTCATGTTCAGGATATTACTATTGAAGCTCAGACAAGGGTTGAGTTAAAAAAATTATCGATGGTGGTAGAGCAATCGCCAGTGGCTACTATCATAACAGACAATACTGGGAATATTGAGTACGTAAATCCAGCTTTTCTCGATATTACTGGTTATACTCTTAAGGAAGTTATTGGTAAAAAACCATCAATTATAAAATCGGGGCTCCAGGATGAAGCTGACTACAAAGTGCTCTGGAAAACTATTCTTGCCGGTAATATCTGGAAGGGGGTTTTTCAAAATAAGAAAAAAAGTGGAGAAATATACTGGGTCAGGGCAAATATTTTTCCAATATTTGATGATAAAGGACAAATTGTGAACTTTGTGGCTGAGGAAGAAGATATTACAGAAGAAAGAATTGCAAAAATGTCTCTTGAAAAAACTTTAAAAGAGCTTGAGAGTTTAAATAAGGAACTTGATAAAAGGGTTAAAGAAGAAGTGAGCAAAAATTTAGAAAATGAAAAGTTACTTATACAACAATCTCGTTTTGCAGCTATGGGAGAGATGCTTGGTAACATAGCACATCAATGGAGACAACCACTTAATGCAGTTGGGATACTTATCCAGAATCTACATTTTAATTATAAAAATGGCAGACTCAATCAGGAATATTTTGAAAGAACAGTTTCAAGAACGATGGATTTGCTTAAACATATGTCGAGTACTATAGATGACTTCAGAAACTTTTTTAAGCCAGATAGAGAATTAAGGGACTTTTCTCTACTTGAAATTACTGAGAAAACATTACTTTTTATGAAAGATTCCTTTGAAACTAAAGGTATAAAACATAATTTTGTCTATGATAAAGACTATATTATAAAAGGCTATCCAAATCAGTTTTCACAAGTTTTGATAAACTTGCTTAACAACGCTCTTGAGGCAATTGTTGAAAAGCAAGTTGAAAATCCTTTTGTAAATGTAAAGATTTGTGAGGAAGATAAAGTTTTATTTATAAAGGTTGAAGACAATGGGGGAGGAATCCCGGAAGATATTATGCCAAAAATTTTTGAACCATATTTTACTACAAAAGAGAAGGGAACGGGTATAGGACTTTATATGTCGAAAGTTATTATAGAGAACAATTTTAAAGGCAAGATTTATGCAAAAAATACCAGAAAAGGTATAGAATTTACGATTGAGTTAAAATTATGAGCGATTTCAATACTTTGCTTGAGAGAGAAATCCTTCCTTTTGTAGAAAAGCCAGCAAGATATACTGGCGGTGAAAAAAATAGTATTATAAAAGATAGAGCATATAAGACCAGAATTGCTCTTATTTACCCAGATGTGTATGAAGTAGGTATTTCAAACCTGGGCTTAAAAATTCTATATCATATTTTGAACAAAGAAGATGATATATATTGTGAAAGGGCTTATGCTCCCTGGTTTGATATGGAAAAATTGTTAAGAGAAAAAAAACTCCCTCTTTTTTCACTGGAAACAAAAACACCTCTTAATCAATTTGATATACTTGGTTTTTCTTTTCAATATGAGCTTACAATTACAAATTTTTTAAATATTCTTGATTTGTGCGGGATTCCGTTTTATTCACAGGATAGATTCTCTATGGATATTCCTTTCATAATAGGAGGAGGACCTATATTATCAAACCCTGAAGTGGTTGCTCCTTTTCTTGATTTGGCTGTTATTGGAGAAGGAGAAACAATTATAGTGGAAATAGTAAGAACAATAGGAGAAGGAAAGAAAAAAGGACTTGAAAAAAAGGAAATTTTAAAAATGCTTTCGGATATAGAAGGTTGTTATGTTCCATTATTTTATGAAACAAAAGAAGAGAAAGGATATATAATTCCGATTGGTAAGAAAGTTGTAAGAAGAGTGGAAAAAGATATAAACATTTTGGATTTTCCACTCTCACAAATAGTACCAAATATTCAGGCTATTCAGGATAGAGCTGTTATAGAGGTTTCGAGAGGATGTACAAGAGGATGTCGTTTTTGTCAGGCTGGAAATATATATAGGCCAATAAGGGAAAGAGAGGTAGATAAAATTATAACTGCTTCAAAGCAAATAATTAAAAATACCGGGTATAGAGAACTTGCTTTACTTTCACTATCTATAAGCGATTATTCAAGGCTTGAAGAACTTATAGCTTCACTGGAAGAAGAGTTTTCTCCTCATGGTATTTCTTTTTCACTACCGAGTTTAAGACTTGATAGTTTTACACTTGAACTTGCAGAAAAGGCGAAGGAAATAAGAAAAAGTGGGCTTACCTTTGCGGTAGAAGGCGGTTGCGATGATACGAGAAATTATATAAACAAAGGAGTTAATGAGGCGGAATTATTTAATGTAATTTCTATAGCCAGAAATCTAGGCTGGAAGAGTGTGAAACTATACTTTATGCTTGGATTTTTAGAGGATACGGATAGAGAAGTTATAGATGTTGTTAATCTAGCAAAAAGAATGTCAGAGAATTTCAAAGGTATTCATATCACAATAAGTATAGCAGTGTTGATACCTAAACCTCATACACCTTTCCAGTGGAAAAGACAGTTGACCCCTGAAGAAGGGAAAAAAGCCTTTGATAGATTAATAAGGGAATTAAAAAATTATAAGAATACAAATATTAGATTTAATAATCCTTATGTGAGTTATCTTGAGGGAATTCTTTCGAGGGGAGATAGAAAGGTGGCATTTGCTATTGAAAAGGCTTTTCGTATTGGAGCAAGGTTTGACGGATGGAGTGAACATTTTAATCTTAATCTTTGGTATGAGGCTTTTAAAACAACTGGAATTGAGCCAGATTTTTATCTTTCTCAAAAGGATGAAAACACAGTTTTTCCTTGGGATATTGTCGATATAAGAGTAGAAAAAAGTTACCTTATTAAGGAGTTAAAGAAGGCTGAAAAGAAAGAATTAACAAAAGATTGTAGAGAAAAATGTCATTCCTATTGTGGAAATTGTGATAAAAATATTAAAAATAGGCTTGCAGACAAAAAAATAATTAATTCAAAAAAAGAAGATTTTCTTTCAAATATATGGATTAAAAATGAAGCAAAATATATATTCAGATTTCATTATACGAAACTTGAAACAGCCAAGTATTTTTCCACACTTGATGTAGAAAATCATCTTTCTTATTCTTTTATTCGGGCAAATATCGGTATAGCATATACAAAAGGATTTAACCCCCATATAAAAATAAGGACTTTAAGTGCCTTGCCGGTAGGAATAGCAAGTGAATATGAGATAGGTGAAGTTGAGCTAGCTGTTTATGAGGAGGTAGGGGAACTTATAAAAAGACTTAATAATTCACTATCTTATGGTATGAAGGTGATAGATGGCATAATATTTGAAAAGGGAGAATCTAAACTAAAAGAGCTCTACAGTCATATAGTTGATTTTTCAATCGAGACTAATTTGACTGAAAGAGAGATTGAAGAAAATTATTATTTATCAAGAGAATTTGTGAAAAAGACCTTAAAAGGAGAAAAGGTTATTTCACTTCATGAATATATTTATAAGTGGAAAGTTGGGGATGGAATACTAAATATATCTTATTATCAGAGAGAGGGTGAGGCAAGATTGAAGGATATAATAGAAGGGTTCACAAATTTTGATATAAGGCGGGCTATAAGTTATAATCCGATAATTCACGAAAGATATTTGTTAGTAAATGAAGAAAAATTACCACTTATAAGGGTAAAAAATGATAGAAGAAATAATTAAAATTCTTGATAAAGAAAGTGTTAACTGGAATTCTCCGGTTAAAGAGTTCGTAAAAATATCAGAAAAAAATAATTTTCAGATTCTTGTTGCTACATTCTTAAGTTCAAGGACAAAAGATGAAACTACAATCAAGGTTTTGAAGAATCTTTTTGAATTTATTAAAACTCCTGAGGATGTAATAAAATATGCTCATAAAATTGAAAGACTTATTTATCCAGTTGGGTTCTATAAAACTAAGGCAAAAAGACTTTTAGAAATTGCAAAAATTTTAAAAGAAAATTATAATTCAAAAGTTCCTGATAATATAAAGGATTTAATAAGTTTACCGGGAGTAGGTAGAAAAATAGCAAATATAATATTATATCGCTGTTATAGTATACCTGTAATTTCTGTTGATACTCATGTCCACAGAATTTCCAATAGACTTGGATTTGTTAAAACAAAAAATCCTTACGAAACGGAAAAAGAGTTGGAAAAAATTTTGGACAAAAAATGGTGGGGTAGGTATAATGAAATTCTGGTGGCTTTTGGTCAAGTTATATGTAAGCCGATTTCTCCAAAGTGTGATATTTGTCCAGTAGAGCAACTTTGTCCTAAATTAGGTGTTAAAGGGAGGGAAAATGTATATTTCAAAAGAATTTAAGTTTGATTCCGCACATCAGCTTGTTGAATATAATGGGAAATGTGAAAACCTTCACGGACATACTTATAAATTAAGAGTAACTTTAAAGGGGGAGGTGGATGAAAAATCCGGTATGATAATAGATTTCACAATACTTAAAAAAATAGTAAACGAAAATATAATAGAGAGGCTTGATCATACTTATTTAAACAATATAGTAAAACAACCAACTGCTGAGAACATAGTAAGATGGATATGGGACGAGTTGTATCCCTTGTTTAAGACTGATAAATATCAACTATATGAGTTAATACTCTGGGAGACTGAAGATAGCTTTGTTTGTTTGAGAGATGAATAATGGTTGCTGAAGTTGTACTAGATTTACCAATTGATAAGACTTTTTACTATAAAATTCCGGATGATATTTATGTTAAACCTTTATCAAGAGTTCTGGTGGAATTTAAAAATGAAGAAAAGATCGGAATTGTTTTGAAAATTCTCAAAGAAGAAGAAATAAATGTTGATTTTAAAATTAAGGAAATTATTGAGATTATTGACAAATATCCAATAATCACTGAGATGCATCTTGAAATTGCATTTATGATGAAAGAAAACTACTTTTGCTCTTTAGGAGAGGCTTTTTTTTCGTTTGTCCCGACAGAAAGAAAAGAAACTCCCTTTAATTACAATTATCAGATTTCAAAAAATGCGTTTAAAAAACTTACAGAAGAACAATTGAATGCTTTTAAAATGATTAATAGAGCAATAGAGTTGTCAAAAAATGAGGTTTTTTTGATTCATGGTGTTACAGGTTCTGGAAAAACTGAGGTTTATAAGTATCTTGTAAAGTCTGCTATAGAAAAGGGTAAATCTGCAATTCTACTGGTGCCTGAGATTTCACTTACTCCACAAAATCTTGAAAGGTTTTATGAGTGTTTTGGGGACAAAGTAGCATTATATCACTCAAAAATGAATAAAAGAGAAAGATTGTATGAGTGGAATAGAACTTTAAAAGGTGAAGCAAAAATTGTTATAGGACCTCGTTCTGCATTATTCTTGCCTGTTAAAAATCCTGGTATAATAATTCTTGATGAAGAACATGATGCATCTTATAAATCAAATAATTCGCCACGTTACCACGCAAGAGATGTTGCCCGTTTTAGGTGTATGAAGGAGAATATTCCCCTTGTTCTTGGTTCTGCTACTCCCCAGATAGAAACATATTATTATGCTTTAAGAAAAAAATTTACTCTTATTGAACTTAAAAATAGATTTTCTGTTACTCTCCCAGCTGTAGAAATAATAGATTTAAAACCAGAAAAAAACAAGATATTGTCAGAAAAATTATTGCAAAATATTATCACAACTCTTCAGAATAAAAAACAGGTTCTTTTATTTCTTAATAGAAGGGGTTTTGCTCCTGTTTTGATGTGTAGTAAATGTGGATATGTTTTTGAATGTCCACAATGTGATGTTTCATTTACATATCATAAAAAAGAACTTATATTGAATTGTCATCATTGTGGTAACTCGATGCCAGCTCCGCAAAATTGTCCTTCCTGTGGTTCTGTAGATATAAAGGAAATAGGTAGTGGAACAGAAAAACTTGAGGAGATTATAACAAAAATATTTCCTTCTTATAAGGTTGAAAGGATGGATCTGGATACGACAAGAGGTAAAAATAGTTATTTTGAGATACTCAATAAAATTAAAAAGCATGAAGTAGACATAGTAATTGGAACACAGATGATTGCAAAAGGGCATGATATAGGTGGAATAGAGCTTGTGGGGGTTATATTGCCAGATGTTATGCTTAATATTCCAGATTTCAGATCTGGAGAAAGAACATTTTCTATTCTTACTCAGGTTATAGGTAGAGCTGGTAGAAAGGGGGCAAAGGGTATGGCTTTTATTCAAACCTATGTACCCACCCATTATTCTATCGAATGTGCTTCAAAACAGGATTATCATAACTTTTTTTTGAAAGAATTAAAAAGAAGAAAGGATTTTCGTTATCCACCTTTTGTTCGACTTGGCAGGCTTGTGTTAAGAAGCGAAAAAAAAGACAAATTAGAAAAATTATGTGAGGAAATTAAATCTTTTATTTTAAATAATAAAAAGGATTTTGAAAAGTGTGAAGTGCTTGGGCCTGTTAGTTGCCCGTTAGAAAAGTTGAAAAATAACTACAGATATCATATAATTATCAAATCTGATAAATTAATTAATGTAAAAGAGGCAATAGGCCTCATAAATAGCTATTTTAAGAATTCTAATTTTTCAAATGTTGTATATATGGAAATTGATATAGAACCACTTTCTCTTATTTAACTTATTTAGAGGTTATGAATGCAAGAAATTTCGCTAAAAACTAAAAAGAAGATTCTTTATATAGAAGTTATTATATTTGCAACTATAGGCTTTCTCTTTTTGAGGCTTTTTTATTTACAATTTTTTAAAAGTGCTGAGCTATATAAGAGAGCTCTTGCAAATCAAACTCAGATTCTTAAGATTCAGGCAAATAGAAGTATAATCTATGACAGGACAAAAGAATATCAACTTGCTTATAATAAACCTTCTATAGCTGTATATATAATTCCGGCCTATCTACCTCAAAAGAAAAAAGATCAATTGATAATTTTTTCAAATATTATGAAACTTCTTGAGGTAAGTTATGAATACATTCAAACTTCTATAACCCAACAAGCTATAGACAAATACACACCTGTTATTCTAAAATATGACACAGATTACAGGACTCTTGTCCGTCTGAGTGAGTTTTCGGAAAATCTTCAGGGGGTATATTGGGACAATATTCCAAAGAGAACATATCCGTTGAGAGAAAAGGCTTCCCAGCTTATAGGTTATACGGGGGTTATAAGTAAAGAAGAGCTGAAAAAATTGAAGTCAAATCCAGAATATCATCCTGGTAGTATTTTGGGTAAAATGGGGATAGAATCATATTATGATGAGATTATAAGAGGTAAAGAAGGTATAAAAGAAAGGATTGTTGATGCTTTGGGGAATGTAAAAGAAGAAGAAATGAAAAAAGAACCAATTCCTGGTGATACTTTGGTTTTAAGCATTGATGGTAAATTGCAGGAACTAGCCTATGATCTTATGGCTAATAAAGTTGGTGCTGTTGTGGTTTCAAAACCAGCGACAGGGGAAATACTTGCGTTAGTAAGCTCTCCTTCATTTGATCCAAATATTTTTACCGATAAGTTTTCTTTTTCTACCGAAGAATTTTTTCTTATAAAATCTCATGTTGATAAACCTTTTTTAAATAGAGCAATACAGGGTACATATCCACCGAGTTCGACTTTTAAAATTGTTACCTCATCGGCGGTTTTGCATTCCGATATTGATCCGGGAAAAAGTTTCTATTGTGGTGGAGGAATGAGAATTGGAAACAGATTCTTCAAATGCTGGAATGTTCATGGTCCTGTAAATCTTATTACCGGGCTTGCACATTCCTGTGATGTTTATTACTATTCAGTTGGTTTAATGCTGGGAAGAGACCCGGTAATAAAGTATGCTGAAGAATGGGGAGTTAATAAAAAAAGTGGTATAGATTTACCTGGAGAGGTTGCTGGGCTCATTCCTGAAATGGAGTGGTTTAAGAAAAAGTATGATAGGCCTTGGCAAAATGGTGATACAGCTAATATTTCAATCGGACAGGGGGACTTACTTATTACACCTGTAGCTCTTAATGTAATGACTATGGCTATAGCTAATAATGGTCTTATACTTAAACCCTTTTTATTGAAAGAGATATTGTCATATGAAAATGAAGCAAAAAAATGGCAAAAAAATCCTGAAGTTTTAAGAAAAATAGATATTTTACCTGAAAAAATGGAAATAATTAAAAAAGGAATGTATGGAGTAACAACTTATGGAACTGCAAGATGGATAAAAGATGTTATCAAGATTCCAGTTGCTGGTAAAACAGGGACAGGTGAGGCCGGAAAAGGTAAAGAAACGCATGCTCTTTTTACTTGTTTTGCTCCATATGGTGCAACAAATGTAAATGATATTATTGCTGTTACTGTGGTTGTTGAACATGGTGGTGGTGGTTCAGGTGTTGCAGCGCCGATTGCTGTAAAGTTGATAGATTTTTATTTCAAAAATAGAACAAATAATTAAAAGAGGAAAATATGTTTAAGGATTTATTTAAAAATGTAGAAGCTGCTTTTATATTAATTCCTTTGATTCTATCTACCATAGGCATTATTTTTGTTTATAGCACAGGTATAAACCCCGATGGTACAAATTCAAACCTCTACATAAAACAGCTTATATGGTTTGGTATAGGACTTTTGATTGCTATTGTGCTTATGGCTATAGATTATTATAGATTGGTGGAAGTTTCTCATTATCTTTATATTATAGGAATTATTCTATTGGTGATTACGATTATTTTTGGAAAGTCTATAAGAGGTTCAAAAAGCTGGCTTGGTATAGGTGGATTGGGAATACAGCCTTCAGAGATAATGAAAATTTTTTATATTTTATTCTTTGCAAAGTATCTTTCAAATGCAGAGGTTAATGAAAAAGTTGCCAAGGTTTTTTTGTATTCTCTTGGGATTCTTATTTTACCACTTTTGTTGATTCTTGTGCAGCCAGACTTAGGTACCTCTATAGTTTTTATTGTAATATTTATCTTTATGGTATATATAGGGATGCCAGATTCAAAGTATATAAAGTATCTTCTTATAATAGGTGGGCTTACTTCCCTTCTTCTCTTGATAATTGGTTTTTATAAGTTTTATCTTGAAAGGGGAGGAAAGCCAGTTGAGATTCTTGATATTATCTTAAGTTTTAATTTTTTCTTTCTTATCTCTTTGTCTTTGTTTTTGTATTCCTTTATTACTATGTTTATTGATTTCTTTACTCCTACTAAAATAATCAAAAAAATACTTCCCTTTACCCTTATAATTGGGACGGCTTTTTTCTTTTCTTCTGCGGCAGTTAAGATTTTAAAGCCATACCAGTGGAAAAGAATACTGGTAATGATAAATCCAGAATTTGATAGCAAGGGGGCAGGTTACAACATTATTCAATCTACTATAGCCATAGGTTCTGGTGGGGTATTTGGGAAAGGTCTTTTCAGAGGTTCTCAGAATACTTTGGGGTTCTTACCAGAAAAAAATACAGATTTTATTTTCTCAATAATATGTGAAGAACTTGGTTTTTTTGGATCCACTATTATACTTTTGCTCTTTGGATTTTATTTTTATAATATTTTCAGGGCAATCAGAAATACTAAAGACAAAGAGGGGATGCTTGTGGCAACCGGCATCCTTGCTATGTTTTTTACACATTTTCTTGTAAATATTGGGATGACTCTTGGTATAACTCCAGCTACTGGGTTACCTCTTCCTTTCATAAGCTATGGAGGATCTTCTTTAATAAGTTTTATGTGTGCAGCAGCAATTATGTCAAATATCTATTCAAATAGATTTGTTCATTAATTACTTGATTATTTATAAATCTGGTTTATAATTAAATAGGGAATAAAATGTTTAAATATGGTTTTTTGAGAATTGCTTGTGCTGCGCCAATTTTGAAAATTGCAGACCCATTTTTTAATATTGAAAAACATATTGAGTTAATTAAGAAAGCAGAAAAAAATAAAAGCGATATTATACTATTTCCTGAACTTTCTATCACATCCTATAGTTGTGGAGATCTTTTTCATAATACTTCTCTGAGAAACAAAACGATTCTTGCTGTCGAAAAATTACTTAAAGAGACGGTTAATATTCAAACTCTTCTTGTATTTGGTGCTCCGTTAGTATTTAATAATAAACTTTATAATACTGCAATAGTAGCTCAGAAAGGTAAAATTCTTGGTATTGTCCCAAAAACTTATATACCAAACTATGGAGAATTTTATGAAAAAAGATGGTTTGAAAGTGGAGGTAGTAAGAAAAATGAAATTATAAATCTTTTTGGTTATGATATTCCATTTGGAAGGGATATTTTATTTTCGATGGAGGAGAAACAAGAAGTGAAAATTGGGGTAGAGATTTGTGAAGATCTATGGGTTGTTGATCCTCCATCTTCTGAATATGCTAAAAATGGAGCGATAATCCTTCTTAATCTTTCTGCTTCTGATGCTATTGTGACTAAGGATGAGTATAGAAAACTGTTAGTTAAGACCCAATCAGCAAAGACAATATCAGCCTATGCTTATGCTAATACAGGTTTATTTGAGTCTACAACCGATATGGTTTTTGATGGTAGTTGTTTTATCTTTGAAAATGGTGTGGAGATAGCAAGTAGCAAAAGATTTTCGATAGATAGCGAACTTATATTTGGAGATATAGATACAGAATTTTTAATTTATGAAAGAAGTAGGTTAACATCTTTTGAAAATACAACCTCCCAGATGAGAAATATTTTCTTTAATATGAGAAATGAAGATGGAGAAATAATAAGAAAAATAGATCCTTTACCATTTGTTCCAAAGGATAAAAAGACACTTGAGGAAAGAACAGAAGAGATTTTTAATATTCAGGTTTCGGGACTTATCAGAAGATTAAAATCGATTAAAGAGCCAAAGGCTGTTATTGGACTTTCTGGTGGGCTTGATTCTACCCTTGCCTTTCTAGTTGTAATAGAGGCTTTTAAAAGATTAAAATTGCCTTTAAACTATGTTTTTCCGATTACTATGCCGGGTTTTGGAACAACTTCAAAAACATTGAATAATGTAAAAAAGTTATGTAAACTCTATAATGTAAATCTTGAAGTAATGGATATCAAAAAAATCTCAAAAGAGGTTTTTAAGTCAATAGGTCATCCTGAGGGAAAAACTGATATAATTTTTGAGAATACACAGGCAAGAGCAAGAACTTATCTACTTATGATGAGGGCAAATCAAGTTGGTGGTATTGTAATTGGAACCGGCGACTTATCCGAAATTGCACTTGGTTTTTGTACTTATAATGGCGATCATATAAGTATGTATAATGTTAATGCGGGGGTTCCTAAAACACTTGTAAGATTTGTTATTGAAAGAAAAGCTATAGAGTCAGAAAAAGAGATAAAGAAAATTTTATTTGAGATTCTTGAACAGCCAATCTCTCCGGAGTTACTTCCTCCTACAGATGGGAAAATAACCCAGAAAACAGAAGAGAAGATAGGTCCTTATGAGCTCCATGACTTTTTTCTATATAACTTTGTGAGGATGGGATTTAGTTATGATAAAATTTTATTTCTTGCCAGTATAGCATTCAATGGCAAATATGATCATACTGTCATAGAGAAATGGTTAAAGCTATTTATAGATAGATTCTTTACTAACCAGTGGAAAAGAGACTGTGTGCCCGCTGGTCCAAAGGTAGGAAGCGTAGACCTTTCACCCAGAAGTTCCTGGAGGATGCCATCAGAGATTGAACCAGAAGGTTTTAGTTTTTCATAGACTAAATTATAACTCTATAACTTGATTTGTTTAATAAAAAAAGAAGAAGAGTTTTTCAGACTCTTCTTCTCTTAATAATATTGAGAACCTTTCAGAAGATAAAATATCTTTGTGTAAGAGGAAGATTATGAAGAGGATCACATTTTAAAATTTTTCCATCGGCTCTTACTTCATATGTTTTTGGATTTACTTCAATTTTTGGTAATGCATCATTGAACGGTAAGTCTTTTTTTGATAATTTTCTTGTATTTTTTATTGGAATCACTATCTTTTTTAATCCTAATTCTTCATGAACACCATTTGAATAGGATTCTTCATTAACAAAAACTATAGAGGTCTTTTGTAATGCAGTTCCAAAACTACCATACATATGCCTTCCCCAAGAAGGTTGGGGTGTTGGTATACTTGCGTTTGGTTCTCCCATCATAGAATATGCTACAAACCCTCCTTTTATTACAATTTCAGGATGAACACCAAAAAATTCGGGTTTCCATAAAGAAAGATCTGCGAATTTTCCTACCTCGATAGAACCAATTACGTGATCAAGACCATGTGTTATGGCCGGACATATGGTATATTTGGCTATATATCTTTTTATCCTTTTGTTGTCGTTTGAGTTTGTTTCGCCTTCGAGTGGTCCAAATTGAACTTTCATTTTATGAGCTGTTTGCCATGTTCTCATTATGACTTCTCCTATTCTACCCATTGCCTGACTATCACTTGAAATAATGCTGATCGCTCCCATGTCATGTAAGATGTCTTCTGCAGCTATAGTTTGTGGTCTTACTCTACTATCTGCAAATGCTATATCTTCCGGTAACTTTGAATCAAGATGATGGCAAACAATTATCATATCACGATGCTCAGCTACCGTGTTTATTGTATAGGGATTTGTTGGAGTAGTTGAACTTGGCAATATATTTTTCTCTCCACATATTCTTAATAGGTCAGGGGAATGGCCTCCACCAGCCCCTTCGGAATGGTAGGTATGAATAGTTCTTCCATTTATTGCTCTTATTGTATTTTCAACAAATCCGGCCTCATTTAGTGTGTCAGTATGAATTGCTATCTGGATACCATATTTGTCGGCAACTCTGAGAGCAGTATCAATGACTGAAGGAGTTGTTCCCCAGTCCTCATGAATCTTTAATCCGCACACTCCTGCCATTATTTGCTCTTCAAGTGGTTTCTCAAGTGAAGAATTACCCTTCCCACAAAGACCTATGTTTATCGGAAAAACATCCGTTGCTTCTAACATTCTATAAATATTAAATTTACCCGGGGTGCAGGTAGTAGCTAAGGAACCTGTCGCAGGGCCTGTTCCTCCGCCAATTAATGTAGTAATTCCACTTGCAAGAGCAGTTTCAATTATCTGGGGGCATATAAAGTGTACATGAACGTCAATGCCACCAGCTGTACAGATTAAACCTTCTCCAGATAAAATTTCGGTTTCTGTCCCAATTGTAAGACCTGGGGTTATGTTATCCTCAATTGCCGGATTACCGGATGCTCCAATTGCACTGATTTTACCATCTTTTATACCTATATCAGCCTTGTAGATTCCTGTGTAGTCAATTACAACCACATTGGTTATTACCATATCTGGTGCTCCATCTTTCCCTGTAATTTCGGGGGATTGCCCCATTCCATCTCTAATAACCTTTCCACCACCAAATATAGATTCATTTCCTTTATTAGTAAGATCATTTTCAACCTCTGCTATTAATTCAGTATCTCCAAGCCTTAACCTATCACCCTTTGTTGGGCCATACATTGAAGTATATTTGATTCCGTCTATTTTTAAACTCATAAATTTACCTCCTTAAATCCTTCTTTTTTGGCCTTTTCAAAAGCGGCTGCTCTCTTTTTTTCATTATCGAGTTCACCATTTACCAAAGAATTAAAACCCATTACAACTCTTTTTCCTGCAAAATCTATCAGGTCAACCTCAATGGTTTTGTGGGGTTCAAATCTTACAGCCGTTCCAGATGGAATTGCAAGTCTTTTTCCATAAGCTGATTTTCTATCGAATGATAATGCCCTGTTTGCTTCAAAGAAATGAAAATGGCTTCCTACCTGGATGGGCCTATCATCAGTATTTGTAACAGTTATTTTTGTTATACTTTTTTCATCAAAAAGTTCTATTTCCTTGTTTGATGAAAAAACCTGACCTGGATACCAGTCTTTAAAACCAGACATATATTCCTCCTTTTAAAGAATTACTGAATGGGCTGGTGAATTGTTACCAGCTTGGTGCCATCAGGGAAAGTCGCTTCAACTTGCAATGTAGAAATCATTTCCGGGACTCCAACCATAACATCTTCTTTTGAGAGAATATTTCTCCCTTCTTCTGAAATTTCTACAAGGGTTTTTCCTTCACGGGCCCACTCCATTATCTGGGAAGCAATTATTGCAACAGCTTCAGGATAGTTTAACTTCAACCCTCTTTTTTTTCTTTCTCTGGCCACCAAGGAAGCAAGATAAATAAGTAATTTTTCTCTCTCATATACTGTAAACATATCAACCTCCTAATATTTATTCTTTAATTCTTTCTCCAGTTCTTATAGTTATATTTTCTTCAACGTTGAGAATGAAAATTTTACCATCACCGATATTTCCAGTTTTACCCGTTGTTGAAATAATTGAGACAATCTTTTCAACATCTTCATTTTTAGCTACTATTATTAGCATTTCCTTGGGAAGTTTATCATAAAGCATATCATTAATTCTTATCCCTTTTTGCTTTCCTCTCCCTCGGACACTAATCTCTGTAAGTGCAGGAAATCCCTCTTTACTGAGAGCTTCTGTTACAGAATTTAACTTGTTTGGTCTGATGATTGCTATAATCATTTTCATAAAAATACCTCCTGGTAATTTAAATTTTTAGAATCCAACCCTGCTTTTTATTTCGTTTTTATCAAGGTTTTCAATTGTATCACCAAAAATAATTTTACCCTTTTCCATTATATAACAACTATCTGCAAGTCTTAATGCAAATTCTACGAATTGTTCTACTAAAATAATAGAGATCGTTTTTTGTTCTTTTATCATTCTTATTGCATTTTCTATTGCATAAACAATTGATGGCTGTATTCCCTCTGTTGGTTCATCAAGCATAATTAATTTTGGTCTTGTTATTAACATTCTTGCGATTGCGAGTTGTTGTTGTTGACCACCACTTAAATCACCGCCCTTTCTATTTTCAATTTTTTTAAGGTCAGGAAACAATTCATAAATATCTTTAGGGATTTCTTTTTCTACATTATTACGAGCTTCTATACCCAGTAGTAGATTTTCTTTTACTGTTAAAAAGGGGAATATTTCTCTGCCCTGTGGAACATATGCCATTCCTAAGACAGCTCGTTGTTCTGGTTTGAGTTTTTCCAGATTTATTCCATTAAAAAGTATTTGCCCTCTTTTTTTTCTTATTAATCCCATAACTGATTTTAGTAGGGTGGTTTTTCCCACTCCATTTTTCCCAATTAAAGCAACAACCTCTCCCTTTTTAACCTGGAGATTTATATTTTCTATTACTATAGTTTCACCATATCCAGATGATAAATCTCTTATTTCAAGCATTAAATTTTCCTCCTCCTCTTCCTAAATATACTTGAATGACATAAGGGTCATTTTTTATTTTTTCAAAAATTCCTTCACACAGTATCTGTCCATCATGCAAAACTGTAACTGTTTTTGAAAACATTTCAACAAAATTCATATCGTGTTCTACAACTACAACCGAGCATTTTTCAGCAATTTTTTGTAAAATCAATCCGGTTTTATCCCTTTCCTTGCCGGTCATACCGGCAACAGGTTCATCTACAAGGAGCAGATATGGTTCCTGAATTATTGTCATACCTATTTCAAGCCATTGTTTTTCACCATGAGAAAGATTCTTTGCCAGCTCAAATTTTTTTGGAGAAAGCTGGATTATTTCAAGGGTTTCATCAATTTTTTCTTTACTTTCTTTTTTCAATTTATAAAAAAGAGTCGAAAAAACATCTCTATTTTCTGGTAAAGAAAGTTCTAAATTTTCATAGACAGTTAAGTTTCCAAATATAGAAGGTGTCTGAAATTTTCTGCTTATACCTGTTCTACATATTTTATATGGTGGTATCGACAAAATATTTATGTTTTTTCTGAATAAGACTTTGCCATTTATTGGTTTTACCTTTCCACAGATTACATCAAGAAGAGTTGTTTTACCTGCTCCATTTGGACCTATCAAAAATCTAAGTTCTTTTTTATATACATATAAATTGACATTCTTAAGGGCTTTAAAGCCGTTAAAGTCAACTGTCAAATCCTCAACTATCAGGATAATATCATCATAAAACATCTTTTTCTCCTAAGCTAAAGTTCAATCTTTTTTTTATTAATTAAATCTTTTATTGAGTAAAAACCCTTTGGAAATATGAAGACAACAACAATAAATAAAATTCCAAGAAAATATAACCAGGTCTCAGGAAAGTTTTCACTGAGAAAAGTTTTTGCTCCATTTACTACAAATGTTCCAAAGACAGGTCCCAGTATTGTACCTTTACCTCCTATTGCCACCCACATCGCCATTTCCACAGAAGGCAAAATACTTACAAGTGAGGGGCTTATTATTCCTACTTGGGGAACGAATAAAGCTCCTGCAATGCTTGCAAAAATAGCAGATATGATGTAAACCATAAGTTTAAATCCAATTGGATTATAACCAAGGAACTTTAATCTGTTTTCACCATCTCTTATTGCCACAAGAACCTTCCCCGTTTTTGTGGAAATAAGCCATTTTGCAAATATAAAAGCCAGTATCAAGAAAATTAAACTCACATAATACAGAACTACCTTTGTATCCCTTATGTTTATTGAGAAATTCAATATTTTTTGAAAATTAGTAAGCCCATTTGTTCCACCTGTGTAAGGTTGTTGCCCAATGAGTAAAATTGAAATTATTAATGATAATGCCTGTGAAAGAATTGTAAAGTAAACCTCTTTTATTCCAGATCTGAAAACAGGATAACCTACAACTACTGCAAGAATAATTGGAAGTAAAATTATCATTATGCAGGTAAACAGAAAGTCACTAAAAGGCACCCAGAACCAAGGTAATTTTTCCAGTCCACTCCATGACATAAAATCAGGCAGACTTTCGCTCTGAAGTTTTAAATACATTCCCATACAGTATGCACCTATTCCAAAGAAAACTCCGTGTCCAAGACTTAAAAGGCCTGTGTATCCCCAGAGCAAATCCAGCCCAATTGCCAAAATTGAATAACATATAAATTTTCCCATTATGGCAAGTCTGAAATCAGAAAGATAAAATGGAAAGGAACAAAGTATAAAAACAAACACTATGAAAGTTAATGGATATTTAGTTAAAAAACTCTTGATGTGGTTCATAATTTTTACACCCCTTTAATCTAAACTTCTTGTTTTAACAGAAAAAAGACCTGAAGGTCTAAACTGTAAGAATATAATTACAATTGAGAAAACGATAACCTTACCCATACTTGATGTTGTTACAAATTCAAAAAAAGTATTGAAAACACCCATCATTATTGCACCACCGACTGTACCTGCAAGGTTCCCAACTCCACCAAGCACAACAACCATAAAAGAATCAATTATATAGTTTTGCCCTGTTGATGGCCCAATAGAACCCAGTAAACTGACTATTGCCCCTGCTATTCCAGCAAGTCCGCATCCAAGAGAAAAAGTCAAAGAATCTACCTTCTGTGTATTTATACCCATACAGGCAGCCATGCTTCTGTTTTGCATTACAGCTCGCATTTTTCTTCCATTAGAAGTTTTGTAAATGTAAATATAAAGAAGTATTATACATATAATTGATATAATTATTATAAAAATTCTGTTATAGGGAAGTTGAATATAATTATTAATTTTTATTCCTCCTGAAAGTATAGAAGGGCTTATAACATCAACATTAGAAGCACCAAATATATTTCTTGCTAATTGTTGAAGAATTAAGCTTAATCCCCAAGTTACAAGAATGGCTTCGTAAGGTTTTCCATAGAGATGTTTTATCAATAATTTTTCGAGAATAAAGCCAATAAATCCAGATATTATAAATGCCAGAATTATAGAGACAAAAAAAGAATTTTCTCCCAATTTGTTAAAAAGTATTTTTTCTGTAAGATACACAGTATAAGCACCAATCATAAGGAACTCTCCGTGAGCAAAATTTATTACACCCATTATACCAAAAGTTATACTTAATCCAATAGCTATCAATAAAAGAATTGAGCTAATACTTAATCCATTGAATATTTGCATCAAAAAAGTATCGAAATTCATAAAGTTACTCCTTTTTATTTATTCCTGCAGGAAAAATTCCTGCAGGAATAGTTTTTATATCTATCTTGGCCCTAATTTCCCCGGTTCTATAACTTTTTTGTCAGGAGAAACAAGTTCTGGGTATGGATCTGGCTGAACCGGAACTTTTGATGACCATACTATATCAAACTGTCCATCTTTTCTTACCTTTCCAATCTGAACAATTTTCCACGTATGGTTGTTACTTGGTTCAACTTTTACCATTCCCTCGGGAGCTTTGAATTCAACACCTCTTACAGCTTCTCTCACTTTTTTCACATCTGTAGTTCCAGCTTTTTTGACTGCTTCTGCCCAGAGATACACCCCGAAATAGCCTGCTTCGATTGGGTCATCTGTTACCCTGTCCTTTCCATACCTTGCCTTATAATTTTTGACAAAATTTTTGTTTTCTGGTGTGTCCATACTCATAAAGTAATTCCATGCTGCATAATGTCCTTCAATATTTTCAGCCCCGATACCTTTAATCTCTTCTTCAGCTACACTTACAGACATTACCGGAATGTCTTTTGCTAATATTCCTGCAGCTTTGAGTTGTTTAAAGAAAGCCACATTTGAATCCCCATTTAGTGTATTAAATATTACACTTGGTTTTAATGATTTTATTTTATTTATAACTGTAGCATAATCGGTATGACCGAGAGGAGTATATTCTTCACCAACAACTTCTCCACCCTCTTTTTCAAGCTGC
>JAOACQ010000113.1 GCA_026417755.1 Brevinematales bacterium
GGTATGGTATGGACTACAATGAAAAGTATCGTAATCTTCCCTACATTGCTATTTTAGACTAAAGTTCAAGGAGATTTTAAATGGCTAATAAGCAAAAAAATGGAGATTTTTTATCTCACAATGATAATTCAGCACCATATGTGTTTATTCTGATTATTATAGTTGTGTCAGTGATAGCATTTCTTTTCTTTTCAAGTAAACCTAAGGAAATTATGTTATCTTATAGTAAGTTTATTAGCTATATTGAGAATGATAGTTTAAGCCAGGTTGTCATAGAAGGTCAAATGATTCGGGGAAAATTTAAAGCTCCAATAAATAATTATACTTATTTCAGGACTTATCTACCACTTGAGGATAAAGATCTTCTTCCTCTTTTAAAACAACATAATGTAGAGGTAATAGGAGAGAAATTAAAGGACAATTTTTTGTTTAATACTATATTAGGTTATGTAATAATGTTTCTGTTAATTCTGGGATTTTGGTTCTTGATCAGAGGTGCCCAGGGTGGAGATCCTGGTAAAGCGATGTCTTTTGCCAAGACAAAAGCAAGATTATATAAGGATACAAACAATAAAGTTAAGTTTAAAGATGTAGCTGGTTGTGAAGAGGCTAAAGAAGATTTAAAAGAGATTGTTGAGTTTTTAAAGAATCCTTCAAAGTTTACAGGAATCGGGGCAAGAATTCCAAAGGGAGTTTTGCTTGTTGGTTCTCCTGGGACTGGAAAAACTCTTCTAGCCAAGGCTGTAGCAGGTGAAGCTGGGGTGCCTTTTTTCAGTGTGAGTGGTTCTGAATTTGTAGAGATGTTTGTTGGTGTGGGAGCTGCTAGGGTAAGAGATTTGTTTGAACAAGGGAGAAAGAATGCACCGTGTATAATATTTATCGATGAGCTTGATGCTGTTGGCCGTTCGAGAGGAACGGGGCTTGGTGGTTCTCATGATGAGAGAGAACAGACTTTAAACCAGATTCTTGTAGAAATGGATGGTTTTGATTCCTCTGAGGCTTTAATAATTATAGCGGCTACAAATAGGCCAGATGTCTTGGATCCTGCTTTACTTAGGCCGGGGAGATTTGATAGGCAAGTTGTTGTAGACAGGCCAGATGTTAAAGCAAGAGAAGAGATTTTAAAGATACATGTAAAAAAGGTCCCACTTGATGAGAATGTTGATTTAAGCGTAATTGCTAGAGGAACTCCTGGTTTTACAGGCGCAGATATTGAAAATCTAGTTAATGAAGCTGCTTTGCATGCGGCAAGAGAAAACAAAAAAACTGTATCAATGGATGATTTTGAGTTTGCAAAAGATAAAGTTATGATGGGTGCTGAGAGGAGGAGTGCTGTTCTTAGTGAAGAAGAAAAACTTATAACTGCCTATCATGAAGCGGGGCATGCTATAGTTGGACATTTGTTACCACTTGTTGATCCAATTCATAAGGTTACAATCATTCCGAGGGGTAGGGCTCTTGGTGTTACGGCAACATTGCCTCTGGATGAAAAAAGGAATTATTCAAAAGAGACTTTGATGCAGGAACTCATAGTTTTGTTAGCTGGAAGAGCAGCAGAAGAGGTTAAATTTGGTAAGAAATGGATCTCAACAGGAGCATCCAATGATATTGAAAGAGCTACAAAAATAGCTAATTCAATGGTTTGTGAATGGGGCATGAGCGATAAACTTGGTCCTGTAACTTATGGAGAGAAAGAGGGTCCGGTATTTTTAGGTAAGGATCTGGTAACTAAAAAGAATTTCAGTGAAAAAATTCATGAAATTATAGATAATGAGGTTAAAAGTATAGTTACAACTGCTTACGAAACTTCAAAAAAGATTATTGAAGATAACATAAAAAAACTTGATGAACTTTCAAACAAGCTACTTGAGAAAGAGGTTTTGAATAGCACAGAAATAGAAGAGATTATTGGCCCATCTGAAAAGAAAAGATATCCAATCCTTGAGACTATTGGATATAAAAAGAAAAAAAGCAGGATAAAAAATGAAACCAATTGAGGTTTTTGATAAAATTAAAAAAGAGATATCCAAGGTAATAGTTGGCAATGAAAAAACATTAAAATTTCTTTTTCTTAATATGGTTTGTGGTGGGCACTCTATCATAGAGGGTGTCCCTGGTCTTGCCAAGACAATGATAGTAAATGCTCTTGCAAAAACTTTATCTCTTGAGTTTAACAGGATTCAATTTACACCTGATCTTATGCCTTCAGATATAACAGGAACTGAAGTTATAGATTTTACAAAGGACAAAAAGGAATTCACCTTTCTTAAGGGGCCGATTTTTGCTAACATTGTTCTTGCTGATGAGATAAACAGGACACCTCCAAAGACTCAATCGGCTTTGCTTCAGGCTATGCAGGAGAAAAAGGTTACCATACTTGGTAAGACCTATGAACTTCCAGAGCCTTTTTTTGTTTTTGCCACACAGAACCCCATCGAATATCAGGGGACTTATCCACTTCCTGAGGCTCAACTGGATAGATTTCTTTTTAAAATAGATTTAAATTATCCTTCAAGAGAGGAAGAAAAACTTATATTGTCTATATGTCAGGAAGAATTGTATAATTTAAAAGAAGTGGTCAAGAAAAAAGATTTGATAAGTTTGCAATCTAAGGTTAAAGAGGTATATGTAGCTGATAAGGTCAAAGAATATATTGTTGAAATAACTAGAAATTCAAGACCTCCCGAAACGGATTTTTCTATTGTGAAAGAATTTATAAGCTGGGGGGCAGGTCCCAGAGCATCGCAAATGCTTTTTGTAGCAGGGAGAGCAAATGCATTAATTAATGGTAAAGATTTTGTCGATAAAATTGATATAGATGAAGTTATTTTACCTGTGTTAAAACACAGGATTTTTCTGAATTATAGGGCAACTTCTGAGCATATAAGGCCTGAAGACATTATTCTGGAAATAAAAAAAGAGGTTGAAAAGAGGATATGAAAGATAAGTTAAAAATTATTTTTTTAGGCGGGGTTTTTTTACTTTTTTCTACAACTATTTGGAAAAATGGTAATATTTTTTACAAACAGAAGTTAAGGGAAGGAGATATAATAACTGTCAGATTTTCAGATAAGGCTGTAATGAAGTATAGGATAGAAAACAAAAATAGTGCGTATTTAACTAAAAAGGGAAAAAAAGGAAGTGGAAATTTATTCAGTTTTTTCCCTGATATTGAGGCAAAGGAGAATGATACTACTAAAAATTCTCAAAACTGGACAGTAAATAACGAGAATAATTTTTTGATGAAAGCAAAAGTTATTTCGATAGATGGAGATTATGGTGTTCTTGAAGGTAACAATTCTATAATAATAGATGGTGAGAAATATGGTTTTAAGTTAAGTGGAGAATTTGTGATTTCTGATCTTGAAGCTGATAATTCGATATTTTCAACTGATATTTATAATCTTAATTTTGAGCTTTCGAGGGAAAATTTAAAAAAGGATAATGTGATTGGAGAAGGTGATATTGTTTTTCAGACAAATTATAATGAGATAATTACAAATAGAGTTTTTGATCCAACAAATAATGTTACAAATATTCAGATAACTACCAATATGTCTTCTTTTGAGATAAAGCTAAAAGGGATTTCTGAAGAGAAAAAAAGGGAAATAATTATAAATTATGTCAATTCAATTTTGACACATCTTTTTAAATAAAAGGGAAATATATGCTTGAAAAAATAAACTATCCAGAAGATTTGAAAAAACTTAATCTTAAAGATTTAAGTTTATTGGCAGAGGAGATCAGAAGTTTTCTGATAGAAAAGGTAACAAAAACAGGGGGACATCTTTCTCCCAATCTTGGTATTGTAGAGCTCACCATTGCACTTCATTATGTTTTTGATGGGCTTAAAGATAGTATTATCTGGGATGTTGGTCATCAGGCATACGTTCATAAAATACTTACGGGTAGAAAAGATAAGTTTGATACCTTGAGGCAGGCTAATGGTTTATCTGGTTATCCAAATCCTATAGAAAGCCCATATGATGTATTTCACGCTGGTCATAGTTCTACTTCAATTTCTCTTGCTACGGGCATTGCAAAGGCTAAAGTTTTATCAGGAGATGATAGTTATACTATTGCCGTGATTGGTGATGGGGCTTTTACTGGTGGGCTTGTGTATGAGGCTATAAATACTATTGCCCATGAAAATTTACCAGTGATAATAATTTTGAATGACAACGGCATGTCAATATCTCAAAATGTAGGTGGTATATCAAAATATCTTTATAAGCTACAGGAAATAAAGTCTTATTTACACTTAAAGTGGGCTTTTGAGAGAGTTTTAAGAAAAAAGTTATCAAAGTTTGGTGATGGGCTTGTAAAATTTCTGTATAGGATTAAAGAATCTTTAAAGATGTTATCTATAAAAAGAAATTTCTTTGAAGATCTTGGTATTGCATATGTTGGTCCAATGGATGGGCATAACATAAAAGTTTTAATAAACACTTTTGAAGAAGTGAAACAAACAAAAAAACCTATTCTTATTCATGTAATTACAAAAAAAGGAAAAGGTTATACCCCATCAGAGGAGAATCCCGGTAAGTATCACGGAATAAGTGGGGTAGCTTTAAATTGTGATTCGAGTATTCCACTTAAAGCAGAAGGGCCTTCTTATTCAGAGGTTTTTGGTAAAAAACTTTGTGAACTTGCTAGAAATGATGGTAAAATATTTACAATTACTGCAGCTATGAAATCTGGGACAGGTTTAAATGAATTTGCAAATCTTTATCCTGATCGTTTCAGCGATGTGGGAATTACAGAAGATCATGCTATACTTTATGCATCAGGTCTTCAAAAGAAAGGTTTTAAGCCTGTGGTTGCAATCTACTCTACATTTCTTCAAAGAGCCTATGATGAACTTATTCATGATGTTGGGATAGGTAGGTATAAGATTCTTTTTTGTATTGATAGAGGTGGGCTTGTCCTTGACGATGGAGAAACTCATCAGGGAATTTTCGATATTGCATATTTAAGAACAATTCCAAATTTTACTATTTTACTTCCAGCTAGCAAAACTGAACTTGAAATGATGATGGAGTTTGCATTAGAAAATCTTAATGGGCCTATAGCCATAAGATATCCTAAAGATGTAGCTATTGATTTGCCAGAATATAATCCACGTAATTATCCAATAGAGATGGGAAAGGGTGTAACAGTAAGAGAGGGTAAAGATATAACAATCATTTCAACAGGCACATTATTGGGGGAAGCGTTAAAAGCTGCTGATTTACTTAAAGGTAAAATAGATGTAGGAGTTTATAATTTAAGATTTGCGAAGCCTCTGGACGATAAAATTTTATCTTTGTTTGATAAAAAGCCGATATTGATTATAGAAGAAGGAATAGAGAATGGAGGTGTGGCGTCCTACCTTCATAATAAATTCATATCTTTTGAACCATCAAGGAAGGTAGAAAAGATAACTATAAGAGATGAATTTCCTCCTATAGGTAAAAGAGAAGAGTTATTAAATCTATATAGCTTGACAGGAGAAAAAATTAAGAGTAAAATAGAGAGTATCTTTTTTTAAGGTAAGGATTTGTATTGATGCCAAAAAAAACGAAGGTAGAAATAGCCTCAGATATTAAAAATTTAAATCATCACTGTCCTGAAGATTTTGTTGTTGGTTATCAAAAGAAGGATAGAGCTTTAAAAATTATAAAGGAAATGAGTGAATTTTTACGGATACTTGATATAAGGGAAAGTGATATTCTTAAGACAATGATTGTAAGATTTGCTATAGAGAGTGTAGAGGCTTCTGCCGGTTCTTTGATTGTGTATGATAATGATAAAAATATACTTACTTACCAAAATACTTTTGTCTATGATAGTAATAATAAAATAATTCTTGATACTTCTATTTTTGAATCATATAGTGAACTTCTTGATGTTCAGATATTTATTGGAGAAGGTTTGTCAGGGGATGCTTATCTGAAAGGTATTCCTATAATTGTTGAAGATTTAAAGAATAGTATTTATTCAGTTCCTCCACTTGCTAATATTATGAAAATTGACGTGAATTCAGCAATAGCCGTTCCATTAAAGGTTGATAATGAGATACCGGCTGTTCTTGAAATAGTTAAATCAAAAGATAAAGAGCCACTGACAAAGGACGACCTTGAAACGATAATGATTATAGCAAATTTTGCTTCTGCGACGCTTGAAAATGCAAAATTATTTTTATGGGCTATTCACGATAGTTTGACAGGTTTATATAACAATCATTATTTTTACAAAGAATTTGAGGATGAGATAGAAAAGAGCAAAAGGTATAACAGGGTGTTTTCTCTTGTTATGTTTGATATTGATGATTTTAAGCAGATTAATGATAGATATGGACATATAGCGGGAGATAGAGCATTAAGACATTTATCAGATTGTATAAAGAAAACAATCAGGAAGGATGTAGATATAGCGGCAAGATATGGTGGAGATGAGTTTGTAATAATTTTTCCAAACACTTCTGCAGAAAATGCCCATAAGGTTTCTATGAGGCTTCTTGAGACTGTGAGAAATACCCCTGTAAATAATGGCGAACATCATTTTAATATTACTTTAAGTATGGGTATTTCTGAATTTCCTAAGGATGGTGATGAAACTTATTTCTTGTTTAACCATGCTGATGAGGCTCTTTATGAATCAAAAAGAAAGGGTAAAAATAGAATAACTATATACAATCCGTCGGAAAAATGAGTATATACTTATCCATCGGAACAAATCAAGGTGATAAAAAAGAAAATATAAGAAAAGCTCTATGTTATTTAAATGATTTCTGTAAAATATTAAAAATATCAAGATTTTACAGAACAAAACCATATGGTTATACCAATCAAAAAAGATTTATTAATTTTGCAATTGAGGTAGAATCGAATTTAACACCAGTGGAATTTCTCAAAAAATGTCAGTCTATAGAAGAGCTTCTTGGTAGAAAAAGATTAATTAAATGGGGACCAAGGACTATAGATATAGATATTCTATTCTGGAATAATGAAATAATAAATATTAAAGAGTTGAATATACCTCATTATGACCTACATAATAGAGAGTTTGTTTTAAAACCGATGCTTGATATAGCCCCAGAGTTTATTCATCCAATTTTCAGAAAAAGTATTGTAGAGATGTATCAAGAATTGAAGCAAAAATAATTTTTTAAAATTTAACGTAAAAAAATTGACAATTTTAAAAAATAATTCAAAATATAAAAGTAGTAAAAAAGGAGGCGTCTTTATATGAAAATAGGAGAGGTTCTGGTTAGACTTGGGTATATCAACAAGAATCAGCTTGAAGCTATAATTATTGAACAGGAAGAGGCAAGAAAAAATTCTGAATATCCAGAACCTCTCGGTTCCTTTATGATAAGGAAGGGTATTATTACTGAAGAGCAGCTTGATAATGCTCTGTGTGAGTATTTCAAGTCCCTTGCCAATGATGAGGGTGAGCCTCCATATGTTAGGGAGACGGCTAAAATAGCTATTAAAGCTCTTGAAAAAAGGGCAAGTGAAGGGAAGTTGTCTCAGGAAACTAAGTTAACGATATTAAGAAGAATTCAGGATTATGAAGAAAAGATAGCTTTTTATGAAAAGTCGATAAAAAATCTGCAAACGCTTGAACAGAAGAAAATTGTGAAGGAAACGATAGAAAGGGAAGAAAAAGAGATTAAAAAGATGCTTGAGAAGATAGAAAGTCTAAAAGAGGACCTTGAGAAATTCTCATAGAGGCCTGATGATGAAAAAGTTTTTGTTTGCTTTGTTATTGTTGTGTGGGATGATATATCCTGTAAAGAAAGAATTCTCGTATTATGGATTAAGGCTTGGTCTTACTATGGAAGAAGCCATCGAAATAATAGAGAATAATGGTATTTTAAAGATAGATGAATCAAGATTTTTTGGGAAGATTAATGAGCCTGTTCCTTTCATTTTAAAGGCAACTTATAAGCCTTTTATCAATCAGTTTTATCTTCAATTTTACAGTAATGTGGTGTATGGTATCACTATTCAATTTAATAACTTATATTTTGATTTTTTTACTTTATCTGAAAGGCTAGAAGATGTTTATGGTGTTCCAACCAAAAAGAGTTCAAAGATTGTAGAATGGAGAACCCTATCAAATTTTCAGAATGTCGCCGGGGTTAATTCTGATATAATATTGAGACTTGAATACCCCTCTACGGTAAAAGTTTTTGATAATATAATACTACTCAAACTTAACTCTGAAGTAAGCCAGAAAATAATTCTTACTACCAATCAGACATTTATTAATTCCAATAGGAATCTTTTGCTTAATGAGTTTTAGTTTTTCTCATTAAAACAGATAGTGCGTGGGCTTCAAGCTCTTCAGAATAAGCGAGTTTACCCACAATTTCAGCATTTTTGTTTATATAATCTTCTGTTACAGAGAGAAAACTACTTTTTTTTACAAAATCATATACTCCAAGCGGCGAAGAAAAGGTTGCAGTTCCATTTGTTGGTATTACATGGTTTGGTCCTGCGAAATAATCTCCTAAGGCCACTGGTGTATAGTTACCAATGAAAATAGCCCCAGCATTTTTTATATTTTGCAAAATTTCAAATCTGTCAAGGTTTATCATAACTTCAACGTGTTCTGGAGCTATGAAGTTTATCGCTTCAAAACCTTCTTGGTAGTTTTTCACCTTAATTGCAAAGGAATAATTTTTTATTGATTTTTCAATGAGTTCGCTACGTTTCAACTTTTTTATGATTTTTTCGAGAGCTTTTTCTACTTCTTTTATGAAACTAGTTGAAGTTGAAATGAGTATAACTGTATTATCTCCGGTATGTTCAGCTTGGGCACAGAGATCTATGGCTATCCATTCAGGATTTGCTGTTTCATCAGCAAATGTTACTACTTCACTTGGACCAGCTATAGAATCAATTCCAATAACCCCTGACAGTAATTTTTTGGCTGTTGCAACATAGGCGTTACCGGGGCCAACTATTTTTGCAACGCGAGGTAATGTTTCTGTGCCATAAGCAAAGCCAGCTATGGCATGAGCACCTCCAAGTTTATAGATTTTGTGAACACCAAGTTTATGTGCTATAGCTATTGCAAGAGGGTTTTTGATTCCACCTGTTTCTGATGGTGGGGTTGTTAGGATAATTTCTTCTACACCTGCAACTTTTGCAGGAATAATATTCATCAGGGCTGTTGATGGATAGAAGGCTTTTCCTCCCGGGACATATGTTAAAACTTTTGAGATAGGGGTAATTTTAAGTCCAAGAGTAGCACCGTCTTTATGATAGAAGAAACTTTCTTCTTTTTGTTTTTCATGGAATTCTTTAATATTTTCTGCAGCTTTAAGAAAAAGTTTTAATATTTCACCTTGTTGTTCTTCGGCTTCTTTTGATGCCTTGATTATTTCATCTTCTGTAGCAAGAAAATTAAACTTTTCTACCCTTACTCCATCAAATTTTTTTGAATAGAAGAGTAAAGCCTCATCCCCCATTTTTTTAACATCTTCAATAATTTTTTGGGTAGAGTTTATTATTTCAGGGTTTAATTCTTCTTGCTTTTTAGTTAAAGTTTTAAATTCTTCAAAAGTTCTTATTAACACTTTGCTCTCCTTTTTTTATTATAAATTAAAAATTTTTTATTAGCAAATTAATTCTGAAAAGAGGAACGCTATGGTTAACAAGTCTGGCAAAAATTTTTGTTATATCTGAAAATAGATAAAGAAGAATTTCTTTTCGTTCAAAAATGAGACAACAAGATTTAATTCTTTTGCTTTTTCTTGAATTAATTTTATTTTTATTTCAATGAAGGAGTTATCAACGAAATAACAAAATAGCTTGTAATTATCTTTGTTTTTATCTAAGTTTCCAAATATTGAATTAATCGTTTGTTCATCGCTAATCCTGTCAACATTGAAAATTATTGCAAACCCGTTGATAAGCTCTGATGATTGTTTAAGTTTGTAATCAAGCAAAAGTTTTTTCTGATTTGGATTGAAAGGGATTGAGTAATCAATTAAATCAAAATTTTGTGGAATTCTTGTTTTTTTATTTGAAAACATATACAACCTCCTATTATATATAACAAATCAATTTTTTATTTTTTAGGTGAAAAGATAAAAATTTTTTTGATTATATTGAATTTGCGAGTGTCTAGTGGGTGTTTTTGATAAAATTTAAGTATATTTTTTAAAGAATGTTAAGGTCAGAATGATTTGGAGATTTATATTTTATTTAAGATTATATACTGAATTAGCTATTATGCCGGTTAATATACCAGTAATGATACTTATAAAACAGAAAATAGAGATGATTAAGATGTTTGTATTTGTGAACCCAAAAATAGTGATGATTAAGATCCCCTGCCCGATTATATGAGAAAAAGAACCTATGACAGAAATCCCTATAAGGGATGCTTTTTTGATTAATTTTATTGCTAATACTGAAAAGATAAATGAGAAAAATCCTCCACTGAGACTTAGCAAGAAGGTTATGCTTAAGAATGTGCCTGTTAATATTGAAGAGACAAAGATTCTTGCCAATATAACGAATAGTGCTATTTTAAATTTTCTTTCGTTTATTAATATCAAAGAGATTATGTTAGCAAGACCTATTTTTACTATGAATGGTTTTGTTATTATAGAGTCTATTATTGATAGGAGAGATGATAAGGCGATTAAAAAAGCCAGGAGAATATTTTTTTCTTTATCAGTTAATTTTTCATAATTTCTTAAATCATTCAGTAATTCCATCTATGTTATCCTTTTCTTCTCCAATTATCCTTACAGTTATCATATTTGGTGGACAAACTATCCCATCATTTACCTTTGAAATTTTAAATTTCTGACATATCTTTTTTGGGCAATGGCTTTCTATAATAGATACGCTACCATTCTTTATTTCTATCTGATAGCTACCTAGTTTGCCATTGAGTTTTATTATTCTATTAATTTCAAGTGAGTAAGAGTATAGCCCTTCCGGAGAAGAAATAATGACATATTTCCCTTCTTTTGTTGCTTTCCCATAAAAAATGCCAGCAAAAGAAAAAATAAATAATAATATTATGATTATTAAGTCTGTTAGATTAAATTTTTTCACCTTACTCCTCAAGTATAGAAGTATCAAGATATTTTATTTCAGCTTTATCAAGTAATTGTTGAATAATATGTTCTTTTGTTTCTTTTATGGCTTCCGATACTAAAAATTCTGCAAGTTCTCTTTTTATTTCTGAATATTCTGGCCTTTTTCCAGCTTTAAACTCAATGATTTTATATATAAATATTCCCATTTCTGATCGGAGTATAATATTTTTTTGCTCAGGATTTTCTTTAAATTCTTCTATTACTTCCGGGGGCAGTTTATAATCTGGTATCTCGTTGTGATAAAAATAATCTACATTTTCTTCTTTCAACTTTTTTTCGATTTCATCAATTAAGTTTAAATTATTTAAATCATTAAGGAGTAAATCCGCCTTTGCTTCATTCTCTGTATATATTTCGTAAAGACTAAGTAAATCCGGTTCTTTTATAAATTCTTTGTTTGATTCATAAAAGTTTTTCAGTTCTTCTTCTGTGAAAGAGATGTTGTTTATTCCATATTCATTGAAAAACTTATTCATTATTTCTTCATTTTTTATTTCTTCAAATAATTCCGTTTCAGATAGACCGATTTTTTTTAGATCTTCTTTTAAATCTTCTTCATCAACAGAAGATTTGATTTCTTCTAGTTTTTCCAAAACTTCTTTTTCATTTATAGAGATATTCTTTTTATTAGCCTCCTGAAGTATTAAAATCCTTTCAATTAAAGTATGTAATGCTTCGGTTTTTATAAATTTTTTATTTTCTTTGGTCAATTCAAAGTTTTCGTCCTCCTGAAATTCAAATAGAATTCTTTTTAAAAATTTTTCAAACTTTTCTGTAGAGATTGTTTCTCCGTTTACAATTGCTATATTTGCCATTCATTCCTCCCTTATTATCTCAAGATTATAATACCTAATTGAAAAAACTGCAAAATAATTTCAAAAAACTATTGACATATTAAAGATAAAATGTTAAAATATAGTATACTATTTTAATATGAATAGTATATTTTAAGGAGAGAAATATGAGACTAACTACCAAAACAAGATATGGTCTAAGGTTGCTTCTTGGTTTTGCTTTGAGATATAATAAAGGTTATGTTCAATTGAATGAGGTTGCTAAGGCAGAGGGAGTTACAGAAAAATATGCCGAGCAGATTGTAAGGATATTAAAGATTGGTGGGCTTCTTACTTCTCAAAGAGGAGTACAGGGAGGGTATATATTATCCTATCCACCAGAAAAGATAACAGTATTTCAGGTTGTAGAGACTCTTGAAGGCAAATTTTCTATTATCGATTGTGTTGATAAAAAGAATTGTGAGCGTATATCAACTTGTGTTGTTAGAAAAGTATGGTCAAAGTTGACAGAAGATATGATTAAGACTCTTAAGTCAATAACTCTTGCAGATCTTGTAGAAGATTACAAGAAAGAAAACTCTGCTCAAGTTACTTATGAGATTTAGGGAGGATTTTATGGGTTTAGCAAATTCAATTACAGAACTTATCGGAAATACACCAATTTTAAGATTGAATAAGATTTCTCAAGGGCTCGGAGCTGAAATCTTACTTAAATGTGAGTTTTTTAATCCGCTTTCAAGTGTTAAGGATAGAATCGGACTTGCAATGATAGAAGCAGCAGAAAGAGAAGGAAGGATTAAAGAAGACACTATTATTATTGAGCCTACGAGTGGGAATACTGGTATTGCACTAGCGTTTGTATGTGCTGCGAAAGGGTATAGACTTATTCTTACTATGCCTGAGACTATGAGTATAGAAAGAAGAAAATTACTGAAAATATTTGGGGCTGAGCTTGTTTTGACGCCGGGTGCGGAAGGTATGACAGGAGCTGTTAAAAAGGCAGAGGAACTTGCAAAAGAGATTCCTGGTTCTATAATATTACAACAATTTGAAAATCCGGCTAATCCAGAAATACATAGAAAGACAACAGCCCAAGAGATCCTTAAGGATACTGGAGGTGATGTTGATATCCTTGTTGCAGGAATTGGAACAGGGGGGTCATTTACTGGTATAAGTGAAGTGATGAAATCCAAAAATCCAAATTTTAAGTCAATTGCTGTTGAGCCGGTTGATTCACCTGTTTTGTCGGGGGGTAAACCAGGACCACATAAAATTCAAGGGATTGGGGCAGGGTTTGTTCCAAAAGTGCTCAACAGGGATATGATAGATGAAATTATACAGGTGAAACATGAAGATGCAGGTGAAGCAGCTAGACTTTTGGCAAAAAAGGAGGGTGTTCTTGTTGGTATTTCTTCTGGGGCAAATTTGTGGGCAGCTATACAGGTTGCTAAAAGAGAAGAAAATAGAGGTAAAAAGATTCTCACAATAGCAGCTGATACGGGAGAAAGATATTTATCAACATGGTTATTTGAATAAAATTTTGGAGGGAAAATTTATGGAATTTAAAGGTTTTGATACTCTTGCTATTCATGCAGGATTAAAACTTGATGAAAGTTTATCTAGAGCAACTCCTGTTTATAGGACTAGTTCATATGTTTTTAAGTCAACAGAGCATGCAGCAAATCTTTTTGGTCTTAAAGAGATGGGAAATATTTATACAAGAATTATGAATCCAACTCAGGAAGTCCTTGAAAATAGAATGGCAGCACTTGAAGGTGGGGCGGCAGCTCTTGCTTTATCATCGGGAACATCAGCAATATTTTATACAATTATAAACATTATGAAGGAAGGAGATGAATTTGTATCGGCTAACAATCTATATGGTGGAACATTTACAATGTTTAATGATATTTTACCTCAATTTGGCATAAAGGCTAAATTTGTTGATCCAAAAGATCCACAAAATTTTAGGAAGGCAATAAATTCAAAAACTAAAGCTATCTTTGTAGAAACAATAGGTAACCCTTCCCTTGATGTTTCTGATATTGAGGAAATAGCAAAGGTTGCACATGAAAATGAAATTCCGCTTATAGTCGATTCTACTTTTACGACACCATACTTGCTAAGACCGATAGAATATGGTGCGGATATTGTTATACATTCTCTTACAAAATGGATAGGTGGGCATGGAACAGCTATAGGTGGTATAGTTATTGATTCTGGTAACTTTAACTGGCAGAACAAAAAGTTTCCACTATATACAGAACCAGAAGCCAGTTATCATAATATGAGATTTGCTTATGATCTAGGAGATATGAATAAGATTGCCTTTATCTTGAGAATGAGGCTTGTCCCTTTAAGAAATTTAGGTGCTTGTATTTCTCCTGATAATGCATGGATATTTTTACAGGGGATTGAGACTTTATCTTTGAGAATGGAGAGACATTCTTACAATGCTCTTAAGGTTGCAGAATTTCTTGCCAATCACCCTAAAGTCAGTTGGGTTAGATATCCAGGGCTTAAAGATGATCCATCTTACAAAGTTGCTTCTAAGTATCTCAAGAAGGGGTTTGGTGGGATGGTTGTCTTTGGAATAAAGGGAGGAAAGGAGGCTGGACAAAAGTTTATTGAGGCTTTAAAGTTGTTTTCTCATCTTGCGAATGTTGGTGATGCAAAGAGTCTTGCAATACATCCAGCTACTACTACGCATTCTCAGCTTTCTCCAGAAGATCAGCTTGCTGGCGGTATAACTCCAGAACTCATACGATTATCTATAGGCATTGAGTATATAGATGATATAATCAATGATATTTCACAGGCTCTTGATAGAAGTTAAGACTTATATTTCTCACAATGACAGAAAAACTGTCATTGTGAGTTTTTTTAATATGAAAATATAACTTAAAGACTCAAAAAGTATTTTGTAGATAACTTAGCTTTAAAGAGGGTGTATTATGAGAGCAAAGATAAACGGAGAATATATTGAGTTTGTTAATGATGTGAATTTGCTTGATTTTATTCAGAAAGATAAAAAGTTAAACCCAAAGAGTATAGTAATTGAATACAATGGAAAAGTCTTGAAAAAAGAAGAATGGCAGAATACTTTTATAAAGGATGGAGATATAATTGAGATTGTACATTTTGTGGGTGGTGGATAGATGAGAATTGGCATAGCTGGCGTAGGTGGTATAGGTAGTAATGTTATTCTTCATCTTGTGAGAGCAGGAGTCAAAAATTTCAGAGTGGTTGATTTTGACGTAGTTCAACCTTCTAATCTGAATAGGCAATTTTATTTTATAGATCAAATTGGAATGTCCAAGGTAGAAGCTATTAAATTAAATCTTATGCGTATTGCAAACGGTTTGGATATTATTTCTGAAAATAAGAAACTTTCGGAAGAAAATATTATTGAAACTTTTAAAGATTGTGAAATAGTTGTTGAAGGGTTTGATAACGAATTTGATAAAACAATGCTTATAAGAATGCTTTTTGATTCTAAGAAATTGATTGTTTCTGCAAATGGTGTCGCTGGAATAGATACTTCAAGTATTATTGTTAAGAATATTTCGGGAAACATATTTATAGTTGGAGATTTTTCAACTGATATAAAGAATTCAAAGTTATATTCTCATAAAGTTAGTCATATCGCTTCTCTTATGGCCGAGATTGTCCTTAAAAAATTAGAAAATAATTAATTTCTATGTTAAAATTTAAACTGAAGATCTCAAGGAGGCTCAAATGAAAAATTTTTTAATCTTTATAATTTTTATGACCTCGTTTCTTTATTCTCAGGAGGAATCAAAGGGTAAAATTGTATTACCTGATACTCCAATAGTTATAGAAGATGAGAGTAAAGAAAATATTGAAAACAAAGAAAAGAAATCTGAGATTAAGAGAAGAAATATTGATGTTGAAGAGCTTTCAAAGATTCAAATGAGTAAAAAATTTAAAGAGGATATAGAAGAAAAGAAAGAGAATGAATTCTCTATTTCTTCTCTTCAGTTTTCTTATGGGATGTATGAAAACTTCCTTGTAAATATGGAGACAGCTCGTAAAATGACGAATTTCAGCTATTTTGTTTCTTTCTTAAGAAACACAAGAGGGAGTGTTGGTATAGATACCAATATTTATTATAATACAGAAAGGGCTATAGATGATCTTTATCTTAATATGGAGTATAATCTTACAAAAGAATTTGCAGTTTCGCTTGATGCTGGGTATTATAACAGGACTCTCGGGTTATTTACCAATTCTTCTGTGGTAAATGAAAATAAATTTTATATTCCTTTGAAACTAAAAGGTGTTTATAGTGGAGAAGATTTTTTGACGGTGAATGGAACATTGAGTGGCCAATACTTTGCTTTAAAGCATAAACTGTCGGGAGATTATACAAGAACCAATCTTTATGAATTTTCTTTAGAATTGGAGGTCGAGAAAACCTGGGGTAAGGATAATTTCTTGAATGGAGAATTGGTTTACAATATGTGTTATGATTATGAAGCAGAACACACAGGGGGATTGTCTTTAAGGGATAGATTGCCTCTTCTTCCTTATCTGTCTTTACAATTTGGGGCGGGTTTGTTTTTTTTTGGTTATAAAGGGTTTTTCTGGTTCCCGGAGTTAATTATTTTTTATAGAATAATAGAAAATTTAAATTTTAAGACTGGTATAACTGGAAATGTAGATTTTAAAAAATCTGAAAGAATTTTGAATCAAAATCAGATATATTACACTAAATTTCATCCTAGTGAAAACTGGACTTATCTTTTAGGAATATATTATAGACCAATTGAGACTATTGTTATTGGTTTTGATGGGACTTATGATTATTACATAACTTTAAGAAATTATGCTTATAACAATCTTAATGGTCTTTATTATATAGAAAACAGGACAAATGTAAATATCTTTACTTTTTCTCCGTATGTAAATTTTAATCTTGTAGAAGATCTTTTATTTTCAATAGGGACAAAGATAAGAATTTTTGATAGAAATGAAATTCTTCTTCTCAATGACTATGAAATTACATTGAAGTTAGAATACTATTTTAAGCAAATTGGGCTTAATATTGGTTCTCAACTAGGCTATCTTGGGCCAAAAAATATAGGGGATAATCAGGTTACTCCTACTTACTGGAAGTGGAATATATATGCTTCTCAAAGGGTTAATGAGAGTTTACAACTAGAGGCAAGATTTAACAATATTTTGAATCAAAAGGTTTTTGATGGTATTTATTTGCCGGAGAGTGGATTTTCGTTTGATCTTGGGCTTACTTTTAAATTCTGATCAGAGGTAAAATGATAGATAAAATAAAAGTAAAAGGAGCAAGAGAACATAATCTTAAAAATGTTTCTCTTGAAATACCGAGAAATAAACTTGTGGTTTTTACAGGTGTTTCAGGTTCGGGTAAGTCTTCACTTGTTTTCGATACGATTTATGCTGAGGGAGAGAGAAGATATCTAGAATCTCTTTCTACTTATGCGAGGCAATTTCTTGGTGATATGCATAAGCCTGATGTAGATAGTATTGAAGGTCTTTCTCCTTCGATATCTATTGAGCAACAGGTTACTCATGCTAATCCACGTTCAATAGTTGGAACTGTAACGGAAATTTATGACTATTTCAGACTACTTTGGGGGACAATTGGTAAACCTTACTGTCCTGAATGTGGGAGAGAGTTATCTTCTACAACTATAGATGAGATTGTTGATAGTGTCTTGAAGTTTTCTATTGGAACAAAAATGATTATTCTCTCTCCTGTTGCTAAAGGGAAGAAAGGCACTTTTGCTGATACCTTTGAAGATTTAAAAAAAGAAGGTTTTGTAAGAGTAAGAATAGATGGAGATATAAAGAGTCTTGAGGAGGTTTCTCCTCTTGATAAGAATAAAAAACATGATATAGATATCGTTGTTGATAGGCTTGTGGTTGATGATAAATCAAAAACAAGAATAACAGATTCAATAGAAACAGCCTTGAAATATGGTAAAGGCATAATGTCAATATACCTTCCAGACACGAAAGAAGAAAAGATTTTTTCGGAACGTTATTTTTGTCCGGTTCATGAAATAAGTTTTGAAGACATTTCTCCTAAAATGTTTTCTTTTAATGCCCCCTATGGTGCCTGTCCTGAATGTAGTGGACTTGGTGAGAAAATGGAGTTTGATGAAGACTTGATAGTTGATTCAACCAAGTCAATTAATGAAGGAGCAATAAAGACCCATCCTCCGTCTCAGGGGCACTGGATGTCTTTTCTTAAAGCTCTTTCAGAGAAGTATAATTTTTCGCTTGATATACCTTTTGGAGAACTTTCAGATAATGTGAAACACATTATTTTATATGGAGATAGAGAAAAAATAAATGTCAATTACGAAAGTGAGAAAATGAAATTTGAATTAAATAGTATTTATGAAGGAGTTATTCCAAATCTTAAAAGGAGATACTTTGAAACTCAGTCTTTTGAAATGCGGGAATGGTTCTCTCAGTATATGAAAACAATTGTCTGCCCATTGTGTAATGGAGAAAGGCTTAAAAAAGAAAGTCTCTCTGTAAAGATTAGCGGAAAAAACATAATGGAAGTTACAAGGATGAATATTCTTGAGTGTAAAGATTTTTTTGTTAATTTAGAAAAAAATCTTAAAGAGAATGAGCTTAAAATAGCTGATAGAATATTGAAAGAAATAAATAAGAGATTAACATTTATCCTTGATGTGGGACTTGATTATATAACTCTGGATAGGAAGGTGAGTACAATTTCCGGTGGAGAACTTCAAAGGATAAGACTTGCAACTCAAATTGGTTCAGGGCTTACTGGTGTTATATATGTGCTTGATGAGCCTACTATAGGACTTCATGCAAGGGATACTGATAAACTTATTAAAACTCTGGAGAAACTTAGGGATGCAGGTAATACCGTGCTTGTGGTTGAACATGATGAGGAGGTCATTTTAAGATCTGACTATGTTTTTGATATTGGCCCTGGGGCTGGAATTTATGGTGGAGAAAAGGTAGCAGAAGGAACACCAGAAGAGATTAAGAATAATGAAAACTCACTTACAGGTAAGTATCTATCAGGAAAACTTTGTGTAAGTATACCACAGACAAGAAGAAAAGGAAATGGTAAATATATTGAAGTTATTGGAGCGACAGAGCATAATCTTAAGAACATAAATGTAAAATTTCCTTTAGGCAAACTGGTAGCAGTAACTGGAGTTTCAGGATCTGGTAAATCAACCCTTGTGAATGATATTTTATTTAATGCTATTAGCAAAAAACTTTATAAATCAAGATGTGAAGTGGGTAAACATAAAGAGATAAGAGGTATAGAGAATATAGATAAGATAGTAGAAATAGATCAAAGTCCGATAGGTAGAACTCCACGTTCAAATCCGGCTACTTATACGGGTGTTTTTACGGAAATAAGAGATCTTTTTGCAGAACTTCCTGAAGCAAAGATGAGAGGCTATAAAGCAGGTAGATTTTCTTTCAATGTTAAAGGTGGAAGATGTGAAGCCTGCCAAGGAGATGGAGTTATAAAGGTAGAGATGCATTTTCTTCCGGATGTTTATTTGACTTGTGAGGTGTGTAATGGCAAGAAATACAATAGAGAAACCTTGCAAATACTTTATAAGGGGAAATCTATTGCTGATGTTCTTGAACTTACTGTTGATGAGGCCTATGAATTTTTCTCAAATATTCCAGCTATAAAGAGAAGACTTGAGGTTTTAAAAAATGTTGGGCTTGGGTATATTCATTTAGGTCAATCGGCCACTACTTTATCTGGAGGAGAAGCTCAAAGGATTAAACTTGCTAAGGAGCTTTCAAAAGTTGAAACAGGCAACACTCTCTATATCCTTGATGAACCTACTGTTGGGCTTCATTTTGATGATGTGAAGAAGCTCATAAATGTCCTTCAAACTCTTGTTGATAGAGGAAACTCTGTTATAGTTATAGAACACAATATGGACCTTATTAAGGTAGCTGATTGGGTTATTGATCTTGGACCTGAAGGTGGTGGAAAAGGTGGGAGAGTTGTTTTTGAAGGGACACCAGATGAATTACTTAAAGCTAAGAATAGTTATACAGCCATTTATCTTGAAAAGTATCTTAATACAATGAGTGGTAAATGTTAGTGATTTGTTTAAAATAAGACTTTTCTTCTTTAAGTAGTGATAAGTGAAAGAGGTGGAATTTCCATAATTTTACAAATTTTCTTTTTTGTTCTATAATTTTTTTATGAGAAAAGTAATATTATTAATATTTTTTATTATTTTAGCAATTAATTTTTATGCGAATGATACATATGTTAACTATAATCCAGATATAGCTTTTCCAATTATAAAAAAAAGTGAAAGTATTAGATTGTTGAGAGAAAAAATTGTTTATTCGAATAATACTTTTTATACGGTTTTCTTTTTCTCAAATTCTACTTCATTGACTCAAAATATTGAAATAGGATTTCCAATTAAAGGATATTTTTTGTATAATGGACCTGGTGATATAGATATAGCAGAAGGAGAGGGGGCATCAGAAAAAGAAATAAAAGAAATGATTAAACAGAATATAATAAATCATTTCAAGTTTAAAACATTTGTGGATGGTGCAGAAAGAAAAAGAAAAATTTTTGTAAATTATGAAAAAAATAGATCTATAAGTTCAATGTTTGTTATGGAACTTTCATTTGCACCCGAAGAGCTGAAAGTAATTTCTAATATATATAATTATCCACCTGATAGGATAAGTGGTTATGAGATTGATAAAAATATTATTGAATATATTTGGAAAAGTGGCAACGCTTGGAAAAATGGTATAGAACGGGTAGAATGTGAATTTTATATACCAAAGAATAAAAACACAAACTTTAATATTGATCATAATTATTTTCGGTTTCACTATGATATTCCTATCTTTCCTTTTTTTCAATACTATATTTCTTTTAAACCAAATGTCTTTAATATGAGAGATAATACGGAATATTTTATTATATATTGCAATTTAACAAATTATATCCCTCTTGATGATATTAAAATAGAGTGGGGATATGAAAGTTTTACCAATTTTAGTTTTCTTACTGTTTTATATGAAAATAGTAAAAAAGGAGATTTTACTATTTTTACAAATAATTACAATGAGATTCATAAGATTTTTTCTGATATTGACGGAATAGTTTCCTTTTTGATTGCTTATAATGAATTGGTTACAAAGGATGTTTCTGATAAAGTTTTAAGATACGGGGTCGTTTTTCAGAGTAATGATTTTATTAATGAAGCATATAATGCTTTGACTTTAGGAACTAATAATGATAAATGGTCAAAGTATTTTTATATGTTTGATTGGTATAAAAATGGACAAAGGTATAATTTCTCCACCAATTTCATAATAGATTTTAACAAATATTTGGCGAAGAGAAAAGATGAATATAAAATGGAAATTTTATTTAAAAAAGGTATTGAATACTATAAGAATAAAATGACAGATGAAGCCATAAGAATATTTCATTATATTGAAAAGGATGATTATGTAAAAGGTTTATTTTATTATATCGGTAATTGTTATATGGATAAAAATGAATATATGGTTGCTATTGAATATTACAATAACAGTATAAAGAAGATGGAGTTTATTGATAAATCTTATTATAATCTTGCTTGTGCTTATAGCCTTTTGGGAGATTTGAGAAAATCAGAAAAAATGCTTAAAAAGGCTTTTGAAAACGGATATACGAACATCTTGTATATTCAAAGAGATAAAGATCTTGAGAATCTAAGAAAATCAAAAAAATGGAATCAACTTTATAATTATCTTAATAAGTTTATAAAAAAATAAACAATAATGTGATTTATTAAAAAAATCTAACTTTTTTCTATAATATCATATATTTTATAAAAACTCAATAAAAGGAGGGCTTTACTATTTTTTGTAAAGCCCTCAAATTAGATTTATAACACTAAATCTTCATTTTGGTTTGTTTGATTTTTTGTGTTTTTATAGATGATATTTTCTGAGATATATTTTATATCTGAATATGGCAACTTATAAGGAGAAAAACTATTAACAGCAACAAGAAAAGAACCAAAAGAAAAACTCAATTCATTATAATCATTAAGACCAAGATACCAACCCCTAAGATTCCCAAAATCTACACTAAAACTTTCAATTCCTTGTGCTATAGCTTGAAATTGGTATTTTTCTTTTTCTTGAGTAAAATTGTTATGAATTTTTTGAGACTTCTTTTTTGTAATTAAGTCAAAAAAAGAGATTTTTATAAAATCTTCAGAATATTTATTATTATAAAAAGATTCGTAATTCCAATGTCCTACCATATTTACTGCCCACCAGGCGTTATTTTTTAATCTTGCATAGTTCCATCCCAATTTATATAGATCAAAGAATTCTAAGTTATATTCTAAATTTTCTGGTAGAACTGCCAAGCCTCTTAATACTTCTGGATAAATTAATAGTTCTTGGTTTCTATATTCATTATTAAATAACAGCAATAAGTTTGACAAATTAATATCAAATGTCTTGAATGAAACAATATGATGGCTAAAAATATTTTTACCAACAAAAGTATATACATAATTACTATTTGGGGTTATTATTTCGTAAATACTTCCTTCAACTATATCATTTTTTATCTTATAACTAACGTTTGTAACTTTTTTACCAAATTTTTCTTCATAATTTGTCAAAATGATAGAAAAATAATTTGTGTTTTTGGGTTCAAAGACTAACACACCGATTTTTTCATTAAACAATTTATCCTCGCAGAGAAAATAAGAAAAGCTATGAGAAGAACTTATCATTTCCTCAAAAAATTTTTCTGTAGGAAAATAGTTTTTTTTAGCCAAGAAACCAGCATAAGAATATAATTTCCAGTAGGATTTTGAATTTCCGATAATCAATTCTGTAACATTATATCTCTTGTCGACAGGAAATTGATACAAATTAATTAAGAAATTAGTAGGGACAGAGGTTGAAGGAGATTTGCTTACTTCATATTTTTTAAATAAATTTGAATTAGTTGATATTTCGTTTTGATATTCTAAGAAATTACTTACATAATTACTATAATTTTCAATTTTTATTTCAAGTTTTGGATGCTTAGCTAATAAATTGGAAGATAAGTTTTGAGCGCTCTCAGTATTTGTATAACTACCAATATGCACATTATACCATAAATTATTTTCTCCAAGAAGACATGGAACATAGTAGGCAGGTAAACCTAAGTTTCTTAATCTCTTAACAGAAATAGCAGCGTCTTCTTCATTCCTGAATGTTGCAACTTGCAGACTATAAGGTTTTTCATTGTTTGCTTGTTCGATTTTCTTTTCTGCAGCTTGATTTACCATATTAGGTATAGACTTCAATATTTTAGGTATCCCGAAAAAAACTCCAGCACCAATTAAAACAACTCCGATTGTGCCCAATAAAAAGTTTTTCAAGATTTTTAACATACTTTTCCTCCTTTTACAAAGAAATTATGTTTTTAATCTCTAAACTTGATTCTTAATAATTAAATAATCAACTAAATTTTTAATTGGTTATTTTTGTTAATTAAAATTTCCTATTTTAATTAAGAAATAATGAAGATAATCTTTCGATCGATAAAAATGGTTAGTTAGTTAGTTTATAAGTGGTTAAGCTAAATTTAAAAAAAGAGGCTGATTAACAAATTATTTTCTATTATATCAGTTTTAAATGGACTTGTCAATTATTTTATTAATGTTTTATCAACAAATGTCGTTCCAAGTCAATAGGAGCATAGTTTCTCCAAGTTTGAAAGTAGTAAGCAATTTAAATTCCTCAGCTCCTTCTATCCAATTATATTCTGTCACATCTCCCTGTATTAATAACCCCACGGCCTCAGCTTCAAACCTCTTTTTGTATCTTTCCTTTCCACTTTCAAACTTTGAGTTATTTGTCCACTCTCATTATTGTAACGACTATATTTTGAATTAATTTAATGACATTTTTATTTTCAAATGTTTTACCAGTATGTCCTAATGCACAATAAAAAACTTTTCCAAGCCCATAATTTTTAATCCATGCAAGAGGAATTTTAAATTCTTCATAATATGTGTATAGTAGAGAATTAAAAGGAGGAAAATATTCCATTAAATAAAGTTCGTCTTCTATCTCAAAATTTTTAAAATTTTCAGTTAATCTGGATCTTTCTTTGTATATTTTTATGGTTGATATTTTAGGATGAGTTAAAAAAGCTCCTCCAAGCATTCTTGTGAACCATTCGTTTTTAGTTGTTGATGCTGCATGTATTCCAATAAAATTTTTGGGTGTTCTAAATTCCCCCCATGGGTTACCTATTATTGCCTCTTTTAGGCTTTCAGACTGTTCATTTGTTAATGTTGTGTCTGTTTTTGAAAAAATTATCAAATCAAAGTTTTTAATATTTTCTTTTAAAAGAGAATTATTATCTTCTGTAAAAATTATGTCTACATTAATATTTTTAAGTATTTCCCGGAATACGAACATTTCTTCAATTGGATGATAATTACCACCACCCAGAAATAGTATTTTTTTATTCATAAAATTTTAAGTTTATCTGCAATAACATCTATATCTTCGTATAAAACAACTTTGGCTTTTTCATCATATGGTGTTGGTTCTCTATTTATTATAACTAGCTTTGCTTTTTCATCTATATAAGAGGGTAGAGTGCTTGCGGGATAAACGACAAGAGAAGTTCCAATGGTGAGAAGCAAATCCGCCTTTTGCACCTCTGTTAATGCTTTTTCAAGATCATGGACATATTCACCAAAAAAAACTACATCTGGCTTTAATATTCCATTACATTTTTCACAGTGGGGGACATCTTTATTTGACATTTTATCTATCGCCTTCTTATATTGTTCTGTATCATTTTCAATCAAGTGATAGCAAGAAATACAAATAAACTTTTCGAGGTTTCCGTGTAATTCTATTACATTTGTGTTTCCTGCTTTTTTGTGAAGTCCATCTATATTTTGTGTTATTATAACTTTTAATTTACCCATATCTTCAAGTTTTTTGAGGAACATATGCCCTTTGTTAGGATTGGCATTTTTGATTTTATGAAACATTTCGTTGAAATTTGAGTAGAAAAAGTTTGGATGTTCTCTGAAATATTCAATGGAGAAAAGCTTTTCAAATTCGTTATTTCCCCTATACAAACCATTTGGCCCTCTGAAGTCTGGAATGCCCGAGTTTGTTGATATTCCAGCTCCAGTGAGAGCTACTATATGGCTACTTTTGACAATCAACTCCATTAAAATATCAAGCTCTGAATTCATACAAACACCCTCTTTATTAATTATTTAACTTTTAAAAACTTTCTTTTTCCCACCTTTATTATGGTTTCATTTCCTGAAGAAATAATATAGTTTTCATCATTAATTCTCTCACCATTTACGTAAACGGCATTTTGTTGTAACATTCTTCTGACTTCACTTTTGGATGGCAATACTTTGGCTTCAAGAAGGATATCTATAATCTTCATACTACCCGGAATTAAAAATTCCTCCATTTCATCAGGTAACCCCTTTTCTTTAAAAACTCTCTCAAATTCAGTGAAAGCCTTTTCGGCTGTAAGATTGTCGTAATATTGTGCAACTAATGCTTTTGCAAGTAGAACTTTATAGTTTCGTGGGTTTTCACCTTGTTTCATTTGCTTTTCGTATTCTTTTATCTTTTCGAGAGGTACATCAGTTAAAAGCTCGAAATATTTGATGATAAGATTGTCCGGGATAGACATTGTTTTACCAAACATCTGATCTGGTGCTTCTGAGATTCCAATATAGTTTCCCAGAGATTTGGACATTTTATTCACTCCATCAGTTCCTTCAAGTAAAGGTAGTGTCATAACTATTTGGGGTGTTTGTCCATATTCTTTTTGTAGCTCTCTACCAACAAGCAAATTGAATTTCTGGTCTGTTCCACCAATTTCTACATCAGCTTTGAGAACAACAGAATCATATCCCTGTATCAAAGGATACATAAATTCTATAAGTGAAATAGGCTTATTTTCCTTGTATCTTTTGAAAAAATCATCTCTTTCAAGCATTCTGGCAACGGTATAACGAGAAGTAAGGTCTAAAACATCGGCAAAATACATTTTTTCGCACCAGCTACTATTGAATACTACATTTGTTTTTGATGGATCCAGTATTTTAAATATTTGTTTCTTATAGGTTTCTGCATTTTGTAATACTTCTTCCCTTGTCAATCTTTTTCTTGTTGAAGACTTACCGGTAGGATCACCTATCATTCCGGTGAAATCACCAATGAGGAAATAGACTTCATGTCCTAAGTCCTGAAATTGCCTTAACTTTCTCAAAGGGACAGAATGCCCAAGATGTAGATCTGGAGCAGAAGGATCTGCACCCATCTTAATTCTTAATGGGCGATTTTCTTTTATTGATTTTTCAAGTTTTTCTTTTAATTCTTCTTCGGGGATGATTTCTACAACCCCTCTTGACAAAATTTTAAGCTGTTCAGCTGCAGATAGAGACATAACAACCTCTTAAATTTTTATTTAATTAGTTTAATTAAAAATGAAAATATTGTCAATTTATAACAAATCTAAAACTCTCTCTATTATAGCATATAGTTTTTCTTTTGATTTTTTGCCTGTTTCGATGACTTCAGTATGGGATAGAGCTTTTTGCATTCCGCTTGCCTTGTTAGTGATCATTGATAGACCTATTACATTTATTTTATAGTAATTAGCCAAGATAACTTCCTGCACGGTAGACATACCGACAGCATCGGCACCAAGTATCTTAAAGGCTTTTATTTCTGCGGGGGTTTCATATGAGGGGCCTCTTACGCCTATATAAACACCCTTTTTAAGGTTAAATTCTTTTCTCAATATTTCAAAATGAGTTGTTGAATAGGCGTTTGTCATATCTATAAAGGAAGGTTGGTATTCTGTGAGAATATTTACCCCTTGTAAGTTTATGTGATCCTCTATCATCATTATATCACCAGCTTCGAGTTCAACATTTATACCACCAGCAGCGTTTGTAATAATAAGGTTTTTAGTTTTTTTTTCGCCATATATTGCGATCGGTAGGCCTATCTCAAAAAGAGAAAAATTTTCGTAAAGATGGAGTCTTCCCGATTGTATTACTATGTTTTTGTCTTTAAACTTTCCAAAAATAAATTCGGAATTATGCCCTTTAACGGTGGAATTTTTAAGATAGGGAATTTCATTAAATTTAATCACCTTTTCTATTTTAATGAATGGAAAATTTTCACTTGCAAGACCAGACCCGAGAATTATTGCAGTATCAATAACTTCAAATGGGGATAGTTTTGAAAAAATATTTACAGCCTTTTTAAGTCTGTTCATTTTATTTTCTTTATTATTGAATTTCCATATAAATCTGTAGCTTTTATAAGGATAAATAGCTCGTTACCTGTTAATTCAATTGAAAAATTTTCTTCTTTCTGATCATAGAGATTATCAATAGGATTTAATTTTGTCCATTTCTTACCATTTACACTATAACTTACAGATATAATTGGGGATAATTTATCTTTTACAGAAAAAACTATTCTTTTTGCCTGAAGTTTTATATCAACAACATCTGGTGGAGTATTATCAATTAAGTAAGGTCCTATTATTTTATAACTTTCTTTTGGATTGTCTTGGTTTGATTTAAAATCTGATGCTAAAAGTTTGAAGTAATAGATTCCATCTCCAAAAAGCTCTTTTTGAATGTCGAAATAACTATCTTCTATTGGAGACTCGTTCAATTTAACAAATTCTGTATTATCAATTTTTACAAATATGTCATAAGTAATGTTGTCCTTGTTTTCGTCAGTTGCCTGCCAGTTGAACTTGTAGTTATTACCCTGTTGATTAATTTCAAATTTCTCAATATATGGAGCAACGTTATATTGAATAAACGGTATATAAAGGTAATTTATTCGCGGTGTGTTTTTTCCATCTGACGAAAGTTCTATCTTATATTTTATAAATCTATTATCTTCCGATTTGATTTTATTGTTTTCTATTTGTTCCCATTTTCCCCAGAAACTTTCGTCAGAGGTTGATCCAGATTTTGTGAAAAATTTAACCTCTGTCTTTAAAGGGGTTGTTCCATCATAAATTATCTGGCCAAACTTTGATTTTATCTCACAATCAAAAATTCCAGAGGCAAAAAAACCATTTTTAGAGAAAGAATTTTCATTTATTTCATAAACTCTTGAAGGTTCAATTGTTATGCCATAAAACTTAGTTTTAGTTCTTATAAGTTTTATAAATTTTCCATCCCCACTAGAAATGAATTTTATGGGAAGATTTTTACTTATTTCAAAGAATCCACCCTGTTCGTCAATTGAAATAAAAATTTTGTCTTTTAAAACACTCATTGAAATAAAAGACAATGAACTTTCAAAAACTTTGGTTAACGTATTATCAGAATAGTTAAATAAATATAATTTTGATGTAGGTTGTGATGACTTTGATTTTGTATCTATTGGGTTTGATATATCTTGGTCTGAACTTACATTGCTATTGTTTTTTTTATCTTTTTTCTGTTGTTCTTTTGTTTTACGCTGGCCGGTTAAGAGATAAATTTCATTATTAGCAGTAGAAATATCAACGATAGAATCTTCTACAGAGATGATTGGGGTGAAAATTTTATTTTTTAAGCTTAATTTATATAACGTGTTGGAGTCACTGAAGAAATAAAGTTCATCATTATAAATTATTCCGTTTAAAATGTTTTTTTCTTTGTTATAAAAATCTATCGTATGTTCTATTTTAAAGTTTTTATCAATAATATAAATATTTGCTGGATTACCAGCAAAGAGAATAATTTTATCTTTATAATTTAATATTTTCCAGAGATACTGATTGGTGAATTTGATTTTATTTTCTATTTCAAATTTTTCATTTAATATGAAGAGAGTGGCATCAGGTAGAGCAGTAAGCAAAATCTTTTTTTGAAATAGCATTATGTCACTGAAAAGTATATTTTCTTTACTTGAAAAAACTTCTCTATAACCTTTGTTATTAAGTAAGAAAAGAGACGCCTTTTCTCCAGAAGCTATAAGTAAATCATTTTCAATTTCAGTTACACTCCATATAATTCTATCAATTTCAAAAATATTGTTTAATTCAGGAGAAAGTTCAATGGAACCATTTTCAAGAAATGTTATGTTGCTTAATTCGTAATCTTCAATTTTATCAAATCTGAACCCACCCGCGTATTTTGTGGAAACGGAGAATAGACTTGAAGTTGTAAGAAATAAAATTAAAAAAAATATCATATTTTTTCCTAAAAAAGAATTATTTTAAACAGGATAGCATGGAGTATAGCAACTACTAATGCTATAACTCCAGCTACTCCTCTATATTTCTCAATAAATTCGTAGTATTTATTTTTTTCTTCCTGCGGGATGTTAAGGATCTCTATTATACCGGGATAAATTACTACCGAACTCAATATCATAGCAATTGAAGGAAGCAAGGCTCCAATTATTGTGGGGCCACCTTCTGGATAACCAAAATCAGGCGCGAAGAAATTCCATATACCTATTATAAGCCCTGAGAATGCCATTATAAATTTTACACTTCCCTTGTCGAAGAAACTTTTGATTTCCTCAAGTTTTGAATTGAAAGTGGGAGAATTTAATTTTACCTTATCCCATATTTCTAAAAGAACAATGCTATAAAAGAACAATATCAAAACCAAAAGAATAACTCCCGGCATAATATACCTCCCGCAAGAGAATTTTTATAAACTTCCGAGATAACTTTTTATAGATTGTAACTCTTGTTCTGCTTCATTAACAAGCTCTTCAATAATTTCTTTCATTGGTTGAATTTTCTTTACTAAACCAACACTTTGTCCTGCCATTACAGAACCATAATCAACATCTCCTTCTACTGCAGCTTTTCTTAAGCCACCAATCCAGAATCTTTCTACTTCAAACTGGGCTTCTTCATGGGTTATCTCTCCTGCTTCCATTTTTTTAAGAAGTTCAAGTTGAAGTTTGCCAAATTGTTCCATTGCTTTATTTTTTAATGCTCTTACTGCAACTACATGAAGTTTTTGGTCATACTGTGGTGTTGCAATTGCGTGTCTTGCTCTTGCTTTAATAAAAGCCTGTTTGAAGTTTGGATGAACGTTGCATTCTTCACTCACAACGAATCTTGTCCCAAGCTGAACACCTGCTGCTCCCATAAGAAGCATATGAGCCATCATTTTACCGGTTCCTATTCCTCCAGCAACAAAAACGGGAACATCTTTTGTTTTAAAAAGAATCTGCTGTAGAAGAATCATAGTTGAAACATAACCTATATGTCCACCTGCTTCACTTCCTTCAAGTATTAAAGCATCACAGCCAAATCTTATCATTTGTTCTGAGATCTGATCAGTTGATGCAAAAGCCATACATCTTTTGCCAGCTTTCTTCATTCCCTGAACGTCATGAATTTTTGGGAAGTTACCGGCAAAAATAACAAATGGCACATTTTTAGACTGAACAATTTCATACTGTTTTCTGAAATTTGGTGCAATTGTTATCAAATTGACAGCAAATGGTGTTTTAAGATTTGCGATGAATTTGTCTACTTCTTTTTCAAATAGATCTGGCTCCATATTGCCACCAGCAAGAGTAGGAAAAGCCCCATTGTCACTTATAGCTTTTGCAAGATTAAAATCAGATACCCATGTCATTGCTCCACACATTATAGGATATTTAACCCCTAAAAACTCTTTTCCTCTAGCCCAAACTTTTTCAAGAATACTCATTTTTCAAAACTCCTTCCATATTTTTGGTTTAAGTTTAGGACATATTCTAAAAAAAAAAGTTGTTTTTGTCAATTTTATAAAATTCAAATTCAAAATATTTTCTTGTTTTTTTATAATTTTATGTTTATTAATAAAATAAAATTTATTTTAAAATTTGATATTTTTTAGACTTATCATTAAAATATTAGATTAAATTTTAATTAGAACATATCTCTTGTCTTCGCCTCTGTTTTTTATATATTTTCAGGAGGTTTTAATGTTTGAAAAGAAAGAAGCTCCCGTCTGGCTTACCGAAGAAATGAATAACTTTATCAACGAATGGAAAGGCAAGGAAGGTAACCTCATTATGATACTTCATAAGGTTCAGGATGAATACGGTTATATCCCGAGAGAAGTAGCTCTTGAGTTGTCAAGGATGCTTGATGTTCCTCTTGCCAAAATCTATGGTGTGGTGACTTTTTATCATTTCTTCAAGTTAAAAAAACCGGGTAAATACAAGATTTCAGTTTGTATGGGAACTGCCTGTTATCTTAAAGGTGGTGAGGATCTCATGAAAGAGATTGAAGAAAATATTGGTGTTGGCGTTGGTGGAACTACTGAAGATGGGCTTTTCTCACTTGAGGCCGTAAGGTGTATAGGATGTTGTGGTCTTGCTCCTGTTATTACAATTAATGCTGATGTATATGGAAGACTAACCAAGGACAAGATCCACGAAATTATTTCAAAATACAGGGGAGAATAATGCATTTTTATCTTACTGATGCGATTTTTGATCTTGTTCAGAACTCCATTGAGGCTGATGCAACTTTTATAGTTATAGATATAGTTGAGAATGATTATGATTATGATATTTTTATTTCTGATAATGGAAAGGGAATAGAAAAAGACAAACTCGATAAGGTGTTTAATCCTGATACTACTGAAGTTGAAAAACACAAAAACAGGAAATTTGGCCTCGGTCTTTCTTTTATAAAGCATCAGTGTGATCTTGTTAATGGAAAGATAGAAATCGATTCTATAGTTGGTGAAGGAACCAGCATTCATATTAAATTACCAAAAACTCACCCTGATACACCCCCAATGGGTGATATTGCCGGGTTAGTTACTGAGATTTTTATGCTTTCAGATGATTGTGAAATAGTATTTAATAGATACTTAAATGATAAAAAATACGAAATTATAAAAAGTAAAATTGTTTCAGATGATATGAAGTGGGTTAAAAATTTAAAAGAATATATAAATCAGTTTGAAAGTTCTATTGTTGAGATAGAAGTAAAATAAAGGAGGATTTTATGCCAAAATTAACTCTTGAAGAATTAAGAAAATTAAGAGAAAACACAAAAAAAGAAATAGCTAAAAGAGATGTTAGTGATAAATCAATTCTTGTCCTTGTAGGGATGGGCACATGTGGTATTGCCGCTGGAGCCAGAGAAACCCTCCAGGCATTTTTGGAGCAGATAGAAAAGAAAGGTTTAACAAATGTGGTTATTAAACCTACAGGGTGTATGGGTTTTTGTTATGTAGAACCTACTGTTGAGATAATTATGCCTGATATGCCTGATACACTTTATGGTAAAGTTAGAGCTGAAGTTGTGGAAAAAATAGTTGATGAGCATATCATTCGTAAACAGCTTGTGAGTGAGTTTATCTTTGATAAACCAGCTGTTGATATAGTAAAATAAGTGGGGGAAAATATGGGATATAGAACATATGTATTGGTTTGTGCAGGAACAGCCTGTGAAGCAAGTAGATCTCAGGCCATATACGAAAATTTAAATAAAGAAGTAATCGCAGCAGGACTTGAAAAAGAAATTCAGGTTGTTAAAACCGGGTGTTTTGGTTTCTGCGAAAAGGGACCTGTCGTAAAAGTTTTACCTGATGAGACATTTTATGTAAATGTAAAACCAGAAGATGCAACTGAGATAGTGAAAGAGCATCTTATGAAGGGAAGAAATGTTACAAGACTTCTTTATGATAAAAATCAAAGCAAAAAAAATGCAAAGGTTGAAGATATTGAATTTTATCAAAAGCAATTCAGAATAGTTTTACGAAATTGTGGACTTATCAATCCAGAAGATATCAATGAATATATAGCAAGAGATGGCTATAAAGCTCTTGAAAAAGCTCTCTTTGAAATGAAGCCAGATGATATTCTTGAAGAGCTTAAAATTGCTGGTCTTAGAGGTAGAGGTGGAGCAGGATTTCCAACGTGGAAAAAATGGCAGATTACAAAAGAAGTAAGTGATTCACCAAAATATGTGGTATGTAATGCGGATGAGGGTGACCCTGGTGCTTATATGAATAGAAGCACAATAGAAGGAGATCCACACAGTATTTTAGAGGCTATGACTATTTGTGGTTATACGGTTGGGGCAAATAAGGGTTATATTTATATAAGAGCCGAATATCCTCTAGCAATTAAGAGACTTGATATAGCTATTTCTCAGGCAAAAGAACTTGGGCTTCTTGGTAAAGATATTTTAGGTAGCGGGTTTGATTTTGATATAGAAGTAAGATATGGAGCGGGTGCATTTGTTTGTGGTGAAGAGACAGCACTTCTTACTTCTCTTGAAGGGAATAGAGGAATGCCAAAGCCAAGACCACCATTTCCTTCTATCAAAGGTTTATGGAATAAGCCAACAGTTATTAACAATGTTGAAACCTGGGCAAATATTCCTGTTATCCTTCTTAAAGGAGGAAAATGGTTTTCTCAGATAGGGACGGAAACGTCTAAAGGCACAAAAGTTTTTGCATTAACCGGAAAGGTGAATAATTCAGGTTTAATTGAAGTTCCATTTGGTACTACCCTTAGAGAAATCATTTTTGATATTGGTGGTGGAATAAAAGGTGGTAAAAAGTTTAAAGCAGTTCAGACAGGTGGACCTTCGGGAGGTGTGATACCAGCAGAATATCTTGATACACCTGTTGATTACGAGAATCTAACAAAACTTGGTTCTATTATGGGATCTGGTGGTATGATTGTTATGGATGAAACAGACTGTATGGTTGATGTATCAAAATTTTACATTCAATTCAGTGTAGATGAATCTTGTGGAAAATGTGCACCATGTAGAGTTGGTGGTAAACAGCTTCTTACAATCCTACAAAAAATAAGTGAAGGTAAAGGAGAGATGGATGATGTTGATAGATTGAAAAGAATTGGTTTTGCAATGCAGAAAGCATCTCTCTGTGGACTTGGACAAACAGCACCAAATCCTGTACTATCAACACTTAAGTATTTTGAAAAAGAATATCTTGAACATATAGAAGAAAAGAAATGTAGGTCGAGCAGATGTGTTAACCTGTTGAGGTATGAAATAATTCCAGAAAAGTGTGTTGGTTGTGGACTTTGTGCTATAAAATGTCCTGTTAACTGTATTTCTGGAGAGAAGAGAAAACCACATTATATCGATCAAGAAAAGTGTATAAAATGTGGTACATGTTATGAAGTATGTAAATTCGGTGCAATATTAAAGGAATAAGGGGGAAACTATGGCAAAATATAATATAAAAGTAAATGGGTTTGATTTGAACATTGATGAGGATATGACAATCCTTCAAGCAGCAAAACTTGCTCAGATAAATATTCCCAAGCTCTGCAATCATCCTGATTTACCACCAAGTGCTGCTTGTGGACTTTGTGTTGTAAAAGTAAAAGGTAGCAATAAACTTATGAGAGCTTGTGCTACAAAGATTGAAAATGGAATGGATATTACAACACATGATCCGGAGCTTTTTGAAGTAAGAAAAACTGTGCTTGAACTTATACTTTCCACCCACCCGAATGATTGCTTAAAATGTCCAAGAAGTGGAAACTGTGAGTTACAACAACTCGCAGCCGATTTTGGTATCAGGGATGTTGATTTTCCTCAAATTTTGTCTGATAGACCTATTGATGATTCTACAAAGTCTCTTGTTGTAAATCCGGCAAAATGTGTGAAGTGTGGTAGATGCGTTGAAGTATGTCAGATAATGCAAAACGTATGGGCTATTGAGTTTCTTGAAAGAGGTTTTAATATGAGAATAGCCCCTGCTGCTGATGTAGAACTTAAGAATAGCCCATGTATCAAATGTGGGCAGTGTACGGCTCATTGTCCGGTCTGTCTCTTATA
>JAOACQ010000017.1 GCA_026417755.1 Brevinematales bacterium
CTCCTGCACCCCACTTGCACCAGCCGATAATGGAGCATTCCTCAATCTGAAATCTGGTAGATAAAGTATCTTATCCCCTTCTACATATATATTCGTACTATCTGTCTTAAATACTCCCTGCTTTGAAAACTCAAGTTTATAGTTACCAGCCGGAATCCTCGTCAACTTATATTTACCACTCGATGATGATGTGATTAAATTTTGGCCATTTATATTCGTCGCTACAATACCACTACCACTCCTGTATAATTTTACAGCTACCCCATCAACATATGGAAATACCTTCCCTTCAACTATTCCCCAGTTACCATTGGTTATCCAGAGGGTCGAACTGTCGCCAGGTGTAACAATAGTTTCAACATTTGAAACCTCTGATGGGTTCTTTAAATATAGAACTGCTTTAGAAACAAAATCAATCTTAAATATATTACTTAAGTTATAATTTACTTCAATAAAAAGGTTATCATAATCATTATAGCCAAGTTTTCCTTCTGGATAACTTATAACAATATTTGTTCCATCATTTATAGTTACAGAACCATTTAAAGATGTTATGTTAAAGTAACTAAATATATTTGTATTTGATGATATATTTATGGTAAGATTTGTAAGAAATCTTCCATAAGCATCTGCATTTTTTACTCGGTAAATTAAAGTATTATTTGTTTCTATAATATATAGTTTATTATCATTATAGAAATTCGCATATACCAGATATGGGGGAGTATTGAAATTGATTTTAGGAATATTATTATTTATAGTTTTGCTATCATACCAGACAACATTGTTTGTTAAATTTGCTACTTTAATATTAAACTCCACATTGGTAATAGACAATATTTTATTACTCATCTTAAAACTAATAGTATCCTTATCCCCTGGTTTTAAGAAATTAGCTGTATAATCAACATATAACGTCCTATTAGTCATCGAGATAATACCACCAAAACTACTTGAGAGATTAACAATATCTTCCATACCAGAAGGAATATCAAATTTCATATATGTTATATAATCACTACCATATCCTTTATTACTTAACTCAACATTTATAATTTCTTCAAGACTTGTTACATATATAGTTGCCGGTGAAATTTTTGAGATAGTATACGGCTCTGGCATTACAAAAGATATAATATTTGTATTACCAGTTCTTACATTCAAAGGAACAAAACCAACCCCGGCATCAGCTTCAATAGTAATATTCTTCATAACATTCCCAATCTCAAAATCATCTCTTAACTTTATATTTATTATATCCTTTACATCAGATTTTGAAATCTCTTTTGACTCTGCACTATAATCAATCACTAAACTGCTAAGAGGCCCACTTACACTTGTAGCTTCACTCGAAAGAATAAGACTATCAATACTTATAATTTCTTTAAATTCTGTTGGAAAAGCTATTCTTAATTTTTTAATCCCTTTCTCTCCATTTATTGTATTCCAGACTTCTATTCTTAAATTGTTTGTAGAGGTAGCAGTATCAATAACATTTGGAGTTACAAAATACTCTGGAATGGTAGTAAGTAAGAAAGCATTATTTCCAGTAGCAGAAGCTGTATTGACATAATTTCTTACTTTTATATCATAATTAACAGTCTTATTGGTTGTGGAAGTATTTGTTAAAGGAATATAAATATATTCACCTGTCTTTGTCGGGAAATTACTATAGTATAACCTCAACTTTCTATTCACCGAATCATAATCAATATTTGTTGCCGCTGTTCCAAAGATAAGAGATTTATCAAATCCTGTCGCAAATTCTTGAGGTATTGTAATTTCTACTAAATCCCAATCGCTTGAACCTTCCCCCGTGTTTGAAATAAACAAAATATTAGTAAAACTCTTGAGTTTATAATATATTTCTGAAGGATTGAAACTAAAAACACCTACGGGCATCGGTGAAACATAGTTTATGTTAAGAGATTTTCCACTTCTTAATGTTGCTGGCCTAAATTTACCAGCAGATGTTGTATAGGCTGCATCAGCACTCCATACTACATTTGTTTCTTTATGTAAAATATTATCTATTATTTTAATTGTTATAACATCGCCTTCATTGTAAGATAAAGGTGTATTATACTTAATCCAGATATAACCATTTGAAACAGACCTTTGTGAATTAACAGCATTATTAGTAACATCAACATAATTTGTAAGTAGTAAGGTATCTATATCCGGTATCTTAATTCTTAAACTCTCAAGATAATTTCCAAATGTGCCAGTGTTGTTTACATAAAAACTAAGAATATTTGTTGATATAGAAGTATAAATTTTATTCTTCTCAGTTGTAGATATAGAATTCGAGGCTTCTATATAGACTAATGATTGATATCCTGGGGCTTTCAAAGTAAGATTATAGCTACCTGTTCCATAAACTCCTGCTTGATATAATCCACTATTGTCCAGCGTATTATCAACATAAACTTTCCAGCTTCCAAATGTTTCATTCGGAAACTCAACATTATCATAAGCTCTCAATGTTATTGAGTCTTCCTCTCCACTTAAAAGATTACCGACATTTGTATAATATATAATTATTGTATTCTGATTGCTTATACTTGATATTGCTCCCTTGGTAGAAGATATCATACTCAAGTTTGTTACAAAAGTTGGGGCTTCAACTATAAGTCTTAAGACATTGTTACCACTTATTCCAGTATTTTTTATAAACATAGTGTAATCATAATATTCAAAATCATGAGATACAACTTCAGGAGTAATATAGCCAGCTCCATAGGCATGTGGATTTACAAATTTTATCTTAAGAGAATTACCAGGAGATTCACCACCAAACTTATACCCAGAACCATCTCCATAATCAACTTCAAAAGAAATAACTTTATCATCACTCTCTCCACTAACCCATATATCGTAAGCCCAGAATTTTATTGAATCATTAGCACCAGCTATTAAACCAGATGATCCATAATCAACTTCTACAAAGTTAGTTCCTCCAGAACTATAGGTATTTGCACTTAAACCACCAGATGAAACATTTGAAACTCCGCTGAAAGGATATGGAAGCCCAATTCTTACTTTCTTAACGGGAACACCATTCATACTTCCACCATTGAAAACCATAAATGTTAAATAATTACTTACTGTAGAAGCTAAAAGATTTGTGTTTGTAGTATAAGCAAGAGGTTTTTCAACAAAATATAGATAATTTGTGCCTGCTGGCATCATCGGTCCATTATTTGTAAAATTATAGCTTCCGTCAGCATTAGTTGAGTTATTGGCTGCTTCTACAAGCCATATGGTATTTGTAATAATATCAAAATCAGTCTTCACACCGATGAAAATATTGTCTACCTTCCCCGGATAAAGATTTGTTGCTAGTTTATCATACTCAAGCCATATTGTATTACCATTTGAAATTTTAAGTGCTGTAGATGGATTTGTTATACCAAGCATCTCATTACTTACACTCACAATCTTACCAACCAGAAATGAAGGAATATTGATCTTTATTCTATCAAGAAGATTGCTACCCCAACCTCTATTGCTTATACTTATAATAACAACATTAGTATTTGTATTATTATTTAATGTATTAAAGTAAACATTTGGGCTTACCTTATAAGCATATAGAGTAGGTGGTGGAATAAGATCTATAGCAAGTGTTTTACCAGTTGGTGCACTCAAGTTTGTAAGCCATCTCTGGTTAGAAACATTAACACCTATAGTAGTATTTTTTGACCCTGCATCAATTTTATCATATACTTCAAGAGTTATAATATCCTTTTGCCCACCTGTAAATACATTTCCAGAATAAAATATCTCCATTTTTCCGCCGGAAAAACCACTTGAAACACCACCAAGTGTACTATTTATAAACAAAGCATTAGTAAATACTGTAGTATCAAAAAGAATTTCTGCCTTCTGAATTATGTTTCCACTTCTACCTTCATTTGTAATAGTTATGTAAATTGTCTCTTTATTCGTAGCAGTATCAATAAATCCTGCACCAATATCAACATAAGCCTTTGCAAGTGGCTTAGGATAGATATAGTTCAAAGTAAGATTATCAGGCACCCAATCAGACCCTTCTTTGTAATTTGTTGTATTTTTCGCATAAATCTTAAGTGGAATATTTGTTGGAGAAGAAATATTATCAAAAATTACAACACTAATTCTATCCTCATCAGAAGGATTAAATACAACATTGGTATAAAAAATCTCTACAAAATTTGTTCCAGAAATCTTATAGTTTGTTGCTATTCCACCTTTAGTTATAGAAAGAGGATTTACAACATTAGTTATAGAAAGAGGGAATTCAATAAGCAATCTTGAAATAATATTTCTTTCCTCTCCATTGTTTCTAACTTTTATCAAAATATTTGTACCAAAATTAATATCAGTATAAAATATGTGGTTGTAAGGAGGAGGGCTTACTCCATCTTCATTATTAGGAAAATCAATATAACCAACTATCTCTGCAAATGGTGTATAGTATATTAAATCAAGCCCATCACTTCCTGCTGGAATATCCATCCAACCATCACCATTCTTATTATCAGCCTGAACCTTTAAACTTAAGGTAATATTCTCATTTGTTAAAGGTATTACATTAGCAAAAGCAAAAAATGAAACAGTATCATTAGCACCATTCATTATATTTGTCCCCGCTGCTGCATAATCAATAAAAATAAAGTTTGTACCATTCTCAACATATCTCGCATTTGTTGAAGGAATAGAGGTATTAATCTGTATAACATTTGTAATTTTATCATCAAGGGCTATTCTAACTGCATAAATTTTATTTCCGCTTGCTCCCTTATTTTTAACAACTACAGCAACATTATTGGAATAATATGTATTCCTTAAATATTTATCATTAACATATGCCTCACCTATAGGAGGTTTCTTCCTCACAAGAACGGATTGAAATGGATAAAGCTCATTGGTCAACATATTTGAAGACATTGTTCCAGGAATGGAGGAATAACAAACGACAGGCCAGTTAACCTTAATCTGATTGGTACCATCAAAGTTTGTAGTCGAAAGTATACTGAAGTGAAGTGTATCTCCCCCAGAAATAGGCGGCAAAAGGGTATTTTGCCCTTTATAATTTACAACTATTCTCTTTCCAGAATTGGTTAAATAGATATTTGTTGTTACACCTATTTTATCGCTATTCAAAGAAGTTGGATCTATTGTAAAACCAGTTGGCACATCTATCTCTATTCTATCTATATAAGCATTATTTACACCTGCATTTAAAGTTGAAAAATCATAATGAAATAAAACTCCACTATCTCCCTCATAAATCTTATTCCCCTGAAGCACATTACCTGCTCTAAGTCCGGCAAGTCCAACCGGATCATAAACAGTCTTAAATGTTAAACTATCAGTATCACTAAGACCAAGCAAAGCGAGGTTCATAGCATTACCACTTCTTGCTTTCATTCTACCAGTTGTAGCAACTCTTGTCCAGGCAGTATCTGAATATTTTTCATTATTAACATAAATTTCAAAATCTTTACCAATATTATCAGCTGTTCCTGATGTTATAAAATTACTGAAAATAAATTGTATAGCTCTTTGATTGGCCTGAGCAACACCGCCAAATTTATTTGGATGAAATACATCATAAGTAGTATCATTCTGAGCATTAAACCTTATCTTTAAGGTTCGTCCTGATTCTTTAATAGATATTGCCACATTTCCACTTGAAGGATTAAGATCTCCACTAACCTTTGTAAATGACTGATAAACACTTCCGTCATTGGTATTTATAAATCTTACAACAAGACTATTTGTCATAGCAGTTGTCCAGCTATATCCTTCTGGAAGTTTTATATAAACCTCCTGTATTCCAGCCTCGTCAACCGTAGAAAATACAGGCCTAACAACACAAGAAACATCAACTGCTTGTCCCGCTTTAACAACCCCTGGAGAGATTTCAGCCACAACATTTGAAGCCACAGTTCGTATTACAAAATCATCAAAATATGACTCAATTAATTCTGCATCCGGTCTATTATTCGCAAGAGCGATCATAGGTACAATATCATTAGTAAACGTGATAGGAATACTCCCTATAAGATAAAATTCATTGTAAAAGGTTGCATCACTGTTATCTCTAAGTTTTTTCGTTACTCCATCAGGATTTGGATTGAAATACAAATATGCCCTTTCTCCATCTGTAGTAACCCTGAATTTTATCACATTACTATTATATGAAAAATTATTTGCACTTCCACCTGTATTGTAAGTACCCTTACTCCAATAATCATCATAACTCCACTCAAGATAATTTACAAAATTAACTGTCCCCGAACTATTTGGTCTTGCTAATGAACTGAGATTAAATGAGTCCTCCCTTGTTCCAGACTCAGTAGTAGTCCAAAAACTAAAAGGTTGTGTATTTGGTTCACTATCAAGCTGGGCTCTTGAAAATTCGATAAAAGTAATAAAATCCTCAAATTTTGCCCCTATGTTACCATTTGTTATTGAATTAGTATACTTCGATAGATAAAGTAACAAAGCCGCTCTCATTCTACCTGATTCAGGGTTTGTTGTATCATTGTGATAATCCAGCCTTGAACTAATCCTTGTAATCTCAAAACCAAACGGCTCTTCTTTTGAAGCTGTAAAACGTCTATTTGTTAAAATCGCTCCAAAACCATATAGATAACTTGAGTAAGCTGCTGTATATCCTTGTCCTGTAAATCTTAATCTATTTGCGTTTACATCCTGTGTAAATGTATTACCACCACCCCATATACCAAGAGCCCTGCTATACTGAAATTTATATATCCAGTTAGCACTTGAGGCAGAAAAGTCATCGTAAAAATAATAACTATAACCCCAACTGCTTATTAAAAGTATAATAAAGATAAAAAATATCTTCTTCATAAAAAACACTCCTTTTCTTTTAGTTCAAAATTATCAAGTAGGATAAGGTTAACTTATAAATTAACAATAAGTTATCCTGATACTACCTATATAGCAATATAGCACTTCTTCGATTCCCCACCTATATATTTTACCAAGAATAAAAAGATAATTTTGAAATTTTTTAAAAAATTTTTTTCATAAATTCACTTACTTTTCTTACTATCTGCATTCTATTTGAAATATTAAGTTTCTGAAAAATAACATAAATATAATTTTTAATTGTTCCCTCTGACAAACAAAGTTTATGAGCTATCTCTTTATTTGTATATCCTGATAGCAGCATTTCTAAAATTTTTTTCTCCCTTTCTGTTATATTGTAGTAAACTAAAAAATCCTTGGGCAAAACATTTATAACCGAACTATTATCGGTAATACTACTTAAAAATATAAATGCATAATATATTGTAAAAACATTCCATACTATATAAAATAAACCTATAAAATTAAAAACCTTCGGTATAACCTTAAGCCTATTCTGTAGAATTTCAAAATTAGCATCTACTAAAAATCCCGGCAAAAATAAAATGACTACAGAAACTATTTTTAACATTATATTCTTAATTTGCTTTTCCATTTTTGAGATATTTGTTATTATTAACCATAAAGAAAACAAGATTATTAGTATTAAAAGAAGGCTGTATAAATAGATAAGAAACTCTGTGAATTTTTCATTTAACTTTAGTAAAAAAACTATCGTTACATTTAATACTCCACTTATCGGAAAAAAGAGAAGAAATCTTTCAAAAATTTTTTTCATTTCTTTGCCAACGAGTGAAAAGGTAAGAATTGGAACAATATAACATAGCCAGCCAAGTAAAATCACATAAACAACATTGAGTAAAAACACATAATTAAATCTATTAAAATTAATCACAAAGAAATAAAAATAAACTGTATGAGTAAAAACAAAAAGAAAAAGCAAAATTTGAAAAAACAAATGAGTAACAGAAACCTTATTTTTATACTTTAAAAAAGCAAAAAAAGAAAGAAAAATAGCAATGCTTCCTGAAAGTAAAGAAAAAATATAGTAAAAAAGAATAAAATAATTCATAACAAGTTAAATTTCGGTTAAGTTAAAAAATTTCTTTAAGATTAATCCCTTCAAGACATTATTTCTAAAAACTTAATAAAATATGCCGATAGTAAAATAAAAACTTGTATATTGAGGTAGTATGAAGTACTTGTGGGTTATTCTTTTCAATGTGCTTGGGGCTTATATTCTTATACTCTTTCTTATTGGGAAAGGTGGAATAATAGAAAACATAAATAAAACCGATAAAATAACCTCTCTCAAAAAACAAAAAATAAGTATTCAGATAGATATAGAAGACTTAAAAAACAGAATAGAAACCTTAAAAAAACTTAAAAATGAAGAAAATCATATTTTGCTTGAACAGGGCAAAAAGAAAGATAATACAGTAATATTTAAATTTATAGAAAAAAAAATTAATCCATCTCAAGAAATAAAAATAAATAACGATTTTTCTTTTACTATATATATTTTATTCGCAATGGTTATTACCATCATTGTGCTCGGTAATCTACTTATAATTATGCAATATAGAAGGGTAAGAGAATGAATATCTACCTCATTGGTTTCAGGGGAAGTGGTAAAACTACACTTGGTAAAATACTGGCGAAAGAACTCCATAGAGAGTTTGTTGATATTGATAGATTAATTGAAGAAAAAGAAAGGGAAAAAATATCTCAAATATTCAACAAAAAAGGTGAAGAGTATTTCAGAAAAATAGAAAGCCTAATCCTAAAAGAAATATCAGTAAAAGATAACCAGGTAGTATCAACTGGAGGTGGAATAGTAATTTCAGAAGAAAATAGAAAAATTATTAAAGAAACTGGTATCACAATTTATCTCACAACAGACATAGAAACTACCCACAAAAGAATACAATTTGATAAAAATAGACCTCAATTAACAGATAAAAGTCCTTTAGAAGAGATAAAATTTTTAATAGAAAAAAGAAGACCATATTACGAAGAGCTTGCAGATTATACAATAGATACTTCAAAAAATAATATAGAACAATGTGTCAAAAATATAAAAGAATTTCTGCTTACAGGAGTAAAATTATGAAAATAATATACAAAATTATAAAATATGGTCTTATAATTTTTATCCTTTTAATAACTATCCCCGGTATAATTATAAAATATTCTGACTTTCAAGAAAAAGAAAATCTGAATATTCCATATTTTAATTTTTCTTATAAAATTATTGAGGGCTTTGAAACTTTCTTCATTAACGATAATTACAAGAAAAATATCCTTACAAAAGTTGAAATGTTTAAAGAGGAATTTTCAAAACTACTAACTAAAAAAATAGAAAAATTCAATTCAATAAAAAATGATAAAAACTTTATAGATGCTATATTTATGTTTACCGTAACAAAAAATACAAAATCACTGATAAACTATTTTTCTACTTTCACAGACTTTAAAGACATAATAATCATTGATAAAAACAACAATCTTATCTATAAAATAAAAGATTTCCCGTTTCCTCTTTCTTACACAAAAATCTCAAAAGAATTTGAAATAAAAAACTTCAACAAAGAGATTGTCATTTCCCAAAATTATTTTGATAATACTCTTGATATATCACTTCAAATCTCTGGAATAATAGATAACTCAGAAATAAAAAACTTCATCAAAAATTCTCCATTTCTTATGGCTTACATTCTCGACGAAAATATTATTAAAAACGATAAATTTCCTCAAATCTGGCTTCAAAACATAAATCCAAAAGAAGAAATCAATATTTACAAAGGTATATACAACCTCAAAATATCCCCTTTATACATTGACACAATATATATTGGTAGTATAGCAATTTCATATCCTGTAAGAGATCTTGGAAGTATATTAATCTTTATACTTAAGCTATTGATGGTAATTATCATTTTATTATCACTTTATGAACTTGATAAATTCATAGAAAACAGATTAACAGGTTTGGATATTACTAAAAAACAAAGATTACAGCAAAAAAAATTAAAAAAATCAAAGGAAATCCCTGAAGAAATGGAAAAAGAGTATGAAAAAAGTCTTAACTGGGTTGAAAAATATATAGAAAAAACGGAAGAAAAAAAATGAAAAAGATATTATTCATTCTTATACTTCTCAACAATTACATTTTTTCAGCAGAATGGTCTAGAAATAACATTTTTAAAATCACAGCGATCGATACTAACTTTATAGCAGATTATGAAGATATAATCTGGTCTGAAAATACAATCAAAATACAAAAAATATACGGGTGGTTATATTCTAAACCTGTAGAAGTTTCTCAAGATTTAATTCTTGATAATGCTTTCATTAATATTAAATCAGGAACTGTAAAAGTAAAAGCAATAGATTATAACTCAGATGAAATAATAGGTGAAAAAATCCTTCATAAATCTGGAATTATAGACCTAAAAGATAAGTTCAGAAAAAATTTATACTTCTCCATCGAATCTTTGTCAGAAGAGGCAGAAATTTTTTCTTTTGGTCTCAAAGCAAAAAAAAATCCACTTCTCAAAAAAGAAAATCTCATTATAACCCCTGAAATAATATTTTTTGGGGAAGAAAAACTGCTTATAAAATTTACCCTTGGTAAACCAGCTTATATAGATATACTTGTTTTAAACAAAGATATTCTAGTTGATAGAATTGCAAAAAATATATTCCGAAAAAATGGAGAGATAGTAATAGAATATAATATTTCTCAAAATGACAAAAAATTCCTTAAAACAGGAACACACTTCATATATATAAAAGCAATAACTCCAAATAATGAAATTGACGAATTATCAACACCTTTTTATTTTGTAAAAGATTAAATATCCTCAAAACATTGAGCAAGGTATTTCCCATTCTCTTCATATAATTTTAATTCAGAAAGAGTGGCAGCTTTAACTTCTACTTTCAAAGCACCTTTGTGATTTGTCTTAATTTTTTCTCCACACATCTTAAACTTAAGATAATTATCATTCATTTCAAGAATTTCAAAATCAACCCATATAGCTCTATGTATTCCAGCTTCAAAAATAATCCTATTAATAAAATTTAAAAACAAAAAATCTCTATCCATCCCACTTACTTCTACCTCAACCTCATATTCTTTTGTAAACATTTCAACATCTGCCATTATATTCATAACTGATTTTGCTGCCTCACAAAATGCTTCTTTATAAGAATCGCCTATTCCCCTTATCCCTATATCTGCGGGATGATCAAAATATTCAAACATAAATCACTCCTTTATAAAGGCAACATAATATTTACCTTTCTCCGGACTTTCCACAAAAATTATACAATTTTTATCCTCAAAAATCACATCTGCAACCACACCATTTTCAAAAATAAAATCTATTTTATCAATTGCTTTATATCTATAGATCTCTTTCCCATCTTTATTGAATATAAAATAAGAATTTATTTTGCCAAATTTACCAGATACTATGTAATTAGATCCCACAAATGAATAAAAACTATAATTTGGTGAAATATTAATTGTTTTATTTTTTTCAAGATCAATCAAAAATTCATTTTCACCAATTTCATAAAAATTAAGATTTCTATCACTATTCCACTCTAAGGATTTGAAAGGCATCTTATAACTTTCTTTCTTAGTAAAATCATATTTTATAACCCCATCCTTAGTCTTAACATAAAAGTTTCCATCTTCTATCTTATAATTAAGCTCATTTTTATATAACCATTTATCAGGAATATCAATAAGTAATTTATCATTAGAAAAATTTGAATCTCCTTCTCTAAAAAACCATATATACTTATTATTGTATAAAAATATATGGTTATCATAATCAAACACCCCATATGCATCTGAGGAATAGCCAATTAATTTCCCATTAATTGTCTTATATATAAAAATAGTTTTCTTCCCACTTCTATTAAAAAGTATTGCAACATATTCTGAATCTTTAAGAAACTTTATATTTTCAATACCCACAATGTCATTATCAAAACTACCCAGATAAACACTACTACCTGTCTCAAAATCATAAATTAAAAGATTATGAACCTCTTTTGAATCATTTGTTGTTATTCCCTCTATCAGAAAAATATTCTCTTTGCTTGATGGAACAATATCAAAAATACCTTTTATCTCTCTTTTCTTTACTACTTTTCTATCTAGATAATTGAATTTATAAATACTATTTCTAAAATAAAAAAACATAATGTCTTTCCCTTGAGAAATAATTCTAGCTTTTCCTTCAATATCAGAAAAAACATTATTATAAAATACAAGATCTTTTTTGTTAACAAACCCCTCTTTACCATCAAAAATAATCTGAATTTTTCCATCCGAAGGCATTTTTTTTGCATTTACAATCCTTCCGAACACTATTACACCAATTTCCTTCCCATCATTATCATAAAATCTTGTTTCTTTTGAATTGACAGTTGCAAATACAGAAAAACCATAATTAAAATAAAAAAGTAATAAAATTATAAACAAACATTTATTCATAAAGTGCCCTTAATTTGAAAAATCTGCCTTTTTCAAATCTGCAAGAGAAAAAGCTACAAAATCACAATCAGGATATCTATCACAACCATAGAAAGTCCTTTTTTTGCCCTTCTTCTTGATAATATTTCCTTCTTTACACTTAGGGCACTTTCCAACTGGAAAAGGTTTTGCATTCTTGCACTCTGGCCAACCAGAACAGGCAAGGAATTCACCATATTTTCCAAATTTTTTTACCATCGGTTTACCACATTTCTCACACTTAAAATCTGTCATTTCATCAAAGCTACCCTTGATATTTTCCATATTCTCATATGCATGATTAAGCACAGGCAAAAATTGATCATAAAATTCTTTCACTACACTTTTCCAATCAACTTTTCCCTCTTCCACATAATCAAGCTTTTCTTCCATTTTTGAGGTAAAAGAGGTTGTAATCATTTCTGGAAAATATTCTACTAGTAGTTTATTCACTGCTCTACCAAGTTCTGTAGGAATAAGTGTCTTTTTCTCTTTCTTCACATAATATCTTTTGGTTAAAGTATATATTGTGGGAGCATAAGTAGATGGTCTACCTATTCCAAGCTCTTCCATCTCTTTTACAAGAGAAGCCTCCGTATATCTTGGTGGTGGTTCCGTAAATTTCTGTTCACAATTGATTTTTAAAACCTTGAGTGCAACTCCTTTTTCTATATTTTCAGGAAGTGACTTCTCTTTTTGAGATTTTGAAACATCATAAACTTTAAGAAATCCATCAAAAATAACTTTGCTAGTCGTTGCTGTTAAAATTTTATTTCCACATTCTACTTCTATAGTAAATTGTTCTGAAACTGAAGGTTTCATCTGTGAAGCAACAAATCTTTTCCATATAAGTGAATAAAGTTTATACTGCTCTGGAGTAAGATATTTTTCAATCTGATCTGGATGATATTTTACATTAGTTGGTCTTATTGCCTCATGAGCATCTTGAGAGGCTGTTTTGTTTGCATAATAATTTGGCTTTTCAGGTAAATAATTTTCTCCAATCTCTTCAGAAATATATTTTCTTACACCATTCAATGCAATTTCAGAAATTCTTGTAGAATCAGTTCTCATATATGTTATAAGCCCTGTTCTCACATTGCCTAGATTTATTCCTTCATAAAGCTGCTGGGCTATTTGCATGGTCTTCATAGAAGAAAACCCAAATAAAGTATTAGCTGCCTGTTGAAGAGAACTTGTTATAAAAGGTGGATAAGGTTGCCTCGATACATTTTTCTTCTTTACATCTTTAACTATTGAAGGAATATTAATTATTTCATCCTTTATCTTTTCAGCTTCTTCTTTTGATTTAATGTCTGGCTTTTTGCCATTAACTTTTGAAAGAGTTGCTACGAATTTACTACCTTTATAGTCATAATCAACAAAAATTTCCCAGTACTCTTCTGGTTTAAAATTTTCAATCTCTTCTTCTCTTTCACATATCAACCTCAAAGTAGCAGATTGAACTCTACCTGCAGAAAGTTTTGATTTAACCTTTTTCCATAGCAAAGGGCTCAACTTATAACCAAAAATTCTATCTATAACCCTTCTACCTTGTTGTGCATCAACAAGTTTTTGTTCTATTTCTTCTGGAAAATTTATTTTTTCTTTTATCTCATTTTCTGTAATTTCATTAAATTTAACTCTTTTTATTGGAATAATCCTTCCAATCTTTGGAAAAACATTTTTCTCAAAATCATTTTTTATATGCCAGGCTATTGCTTCTCCTTCTCTATCAGGATCTGAAGCAAGATAAATAGCTTTTGAATTTTTTGCATCTTCACGTAATTCTTTTAAAATCTTTGACTTGTCTCTCATCACAATGTATTGAGGATCAAATGTTTCAAGATCAACCCCCATTTTTGATTTGGGAAGATCAATTAAATGCCCTACGGAAGCCTTTATCTCAAAATCTCCCCCCAGATATTTTTTGATAGTTGCTGCTTTAGAAGGAGATTCTACTATAACTAAGTTCCTTAGTTTTTTAGGTTTAGAATCTTTATTTTTCTTTGGCATTTCAACTCCTGTCAATCTTGGTTAGATTCATATATTTTTGTAAAATAGAAGGTATAACCACGCTACCATCTTCCTGCTGATAATTCTCAAGTATAGCAACAACTGTTCTACCAACAGCAAGTCCAGAACCATTAAGCGTATGAACATAATCAGTTTTACCTGTATCTTCTCTTCTGAATTTAATATTTGCTCTTCTCGCCTGAAAATCAAGGCAATTTGACACAGAAGAAATCTCTTTATAGCCTCCATGTCCCGGTAGCCACACTTCTATATCATAACATTTACCTGCTGAAAATCCCATATCTCCCCTTGCAAGCACAACAACCCTGTAAGGTAGCTCAAGAAGTTGTAGCACCTTTTCGGCCTCTCCTAACATTGATTGATGTTCCTTCTCTGAATCTTCTGGTTTACACAACTTAACAAGTTCAACTTTGCTAAATTGATGCTGTCTTATAATACCCTTGGTATCTTTACCATAACTCCCGGCTTCTTTTCTGAAACTTGGAGCAAAAGCAGTAATCCAGATAGGCAAATCACTCTCTTTTAAAATTTCTCCCCTGTAAATATTTGTAAGTGGTGCCTCAGCTGTTGGATTAAGATAAAGATTTTCTCCATTTATCCTATATAAATCTTCTTCAAACTTCGGAAGATGCCCAGTACCAAGTAGTGATTCTCCATTTATTAAAAAAGGTAACCATTTCTCCTCATACCCATTTTCTCTATGAAGATCAAGCATAAAATTTATTAAAGCTCTTTCAAGTAAGGCAGCCTTACCGTTATAGAGTGTAAAACCACTCCCGGCAATTTTTGCTCCTCTTTCAAAATCTAAAATATTCAACTTTTCACCTATTTCATAATGAGTTAATGGCTTAAAGTTAAATTTTCTTGGTTCCCCCCATCTCCTTACTTCAACGTTATAAGTTTCATCTGCTCCATCTGGCACATCGTCAAGAGGAATATTTGGTATCAAAAGAGCAAAAGAGGTTAGTTTTTCTTCTACATCTTTTTCATTTTTTTCGACTTCATCCAATTTGGATTGAATTGTCTCCGCTTCTTTCATTAAATCAGAGACATCTTCTTTCTTTGACTTCTTTATTCCTATTTCTTTTGAAAGGTTTTTCTTTTTGTTTCTTAAATCATCACCCTCTTTTTGTAACTCTCTTTTCTTTTGATATAGTTCGACAATCTTATCAAGATATTCTGGATTTTTAAGTCGATACTTTAACTTTTCTCTTACTAATTCGATATTTTCAGTTAAAAATTTTAGATCATGCATAATTCCTTTCTCCCTATATATTAAAGATTATTTTCTATAAACCTGAAAAATTATTCTTCATATCTTTCTATTATTAGTTCCACATAAGCCCTTGAAATTTTGAGATTCTTTGAGATCTCATCTATACTCCACCCCTGTTCTCTAAGTCTCAATACACTTTTAACCATATCCTCATCATTTGCCTTTGCACCTTCAATAGCTTTTTTATCAAGGGCACCCTGTTGAATATCCTTTATTCTTTCAAGTTGATTTTCAAGTTTAGCAACCCATTCTCTCATACGTTGAACCTTTTTTGACTCCTCTTCAATATGAATTAACAAATTCTCAATATCCACAATTCTATCAACTGCAATGCTGATTTTATCCTGATCTGCAAATATCCTCGCTATACTGCTCTGGGCAGACTTTACTTCTTCTTCTATTCTATCTGATGTTTTATTGATATATGTAATCTTTTCCTCAAGTTCTTCTACCTTTGAATTTACAGTTTTCAGAGCTTCTTTAGAAAGATCTATCGACTCAAGAATCTCATTTATTACATCTTTCTTTTTCTCTACCTCCAAAACCTTCGTTTTTATTTCTTCATATGCCTTTAATCCCTCTATTATAACCTTCTTTACCTCTTCAGCCTTTTCTTGTTGTCTCGTAATGCTATTAAGTAACTCTTCGGCTTCTTTAGCTTTAGTCATAGCAATTGAAACCATATTGTAAATTTCAGTTGCATCCTTTTTACTATTCATAAGAGTGTTCAATAGATTCGTGAGATTTTTACTTTCCATTTTCACACTATCAAGAAGTTTGATCGCTTCTTCAATTTCTCGTTTCTTGTTATCAACCTCTTTAAACCTCTCCCCAAGAATTTCTACAATCTTATTTGATTTTTCTGCAAGTCCTTCAGATCTCTCAAGTATTGAAGTCTTCTTTAAAAAACCATCCAATCTCAACTCTATTTCTTTAGATTTTCTTGCAAGTTCTTTTATATCATTAAATACATTTTCCCTTGTTTCCTCTCTTTTTGCTTCCAGTTCTTTAAAGAGATTTTCATTTTCTTTCCTTGAATTCTCAAGATAGGTTTTTGCTCCTTCCTCACTTTTTCTCAAAACATTTTCTATTTCTTTAACTATAAAATTAATTTTATCTGAAACATTTTTTTCAATATCTACAGTTTTTTGTTTAATGTTGTTAATCGTTTTTTCCTCAATTTCACTTAAATCTTCCATTATCTCTTTTATTTTTTCATTAAGTTTACCAAACTCTTGTGTAGAGTGATCAAGATATTCTATAATTTTACTTGAAAAATTATTCTTGTCAGATTCAACTTTTTCCTGAAATTGTTTATATAGCCTTTCAAGGTTTGCCTGTAATTCACCTTCACCCTTTTTAAAATTTGAAAAGATATTTTCAATATATTTTTCTTTTTCTTTTATCGTCTCATCAAACTTTGTAACAACACTTTGAGAAAATCTTTCTATGTCCTTTAATATAGCTTCTCTATCAGGAATCTTAGTTATAGCATTATCAATTATCTTTTCTTTTTCTTTTAACTCATTTTCAAAATTACCCACTATCGAATCATAAGAAGATTTTAAATCGTTAACAATTTCTTCCTTAACCTGTGAGAATGAATTCTTAAATTTTTCCATCTCTTTTGAAAAATTATTCTTAATTTCAGCAAGATAGCTATCAAGCTCATTTCTATTCATATTCATCTTAGAAATTATTTCTTCCTCAAAAAGATTGATCTTAGCTGAAACTTCTTCTTCTGCCTTTCTAAGTGTCAGATTTAAATTTTCCCCTAGCTCTCCGAATTTCCCTCTCAGCCCTTCAATATTTTTTCTACTTTCCTCGATTTTTGCTTCAAAATCTTCTTTAAATTGTGATAGAATTTCTTCTTTCTCCTTCTGCAATTCAAGCCTAATCTGTTTAATTTCATTAAACAATTCTTTCATTTCCTCTTTATTGTTCTCTACCATTTTAGATTGCTCGATAAATGCAAGCTCTAATTTATTTTCAAGTTCCTCGATACTTGAAAAACCCTTCTTCTCAAGAAGAATATAAAAATCATTCAACCTTTTTTCAAAACTTTCTTTGATTTTCTGGCTATCAACTGAAAACTCACTGAAAAGTTCATTTAATTTTTTCTCACTACTATCAATCTTTTTTACAATCTCTCTTTCTCTTTCAACAAATTCCTTAAAGATTTCGTTTATCTCCGATTTTATTTCAAGTCTTTTTGAAGAAATTACTTCTTCAGACTCTTTAATTATATCATTAATTTTCTTTTCAATTTCTTCATTTAAAGCAAGTACTTTATTTTCTATTTCTTCTTTAACATCTACAAAAATCCCTTCACTTCTTAATTTTAGACTTTCTATCTCATCTTTTAAGTCCATTATCTCTTTGTTTCCTGCCAATTTTGCCTCATTTATACTTTTCTGAAATTCAGCCAGAAACTTTTCACGACTACCAAATAACTCTTTTTTAAGCTCTTCTGCCCCAGATTTTACAGAAAGAATTTCCTCTTTTGTTGACTCAATAAGTCTTTTGTATTCTTCCACAAAATTATCCTTAACATCCTGCAAATATTTATCTATCTCATTTGTTCGTCCTACTACAATATTGTGTATGTTCTCTTCAAGAGTAGTGCTGGACTCTTTTAATTCTTCAATAGCTTTTTTATAAGTATTTATCTCCAAAAATAATTCATCTTCTATATTTTTAACTTTTTGGTTTAATTCCTTCTCATAGTTATTTATATTTTTTTCAATAAGACTCAATCTATCAGATATAACACCATATTCCTTACTCATTTCTGCAATTATTTCTTTCTCTTTACTATCAAGTTTAGTTAACATTTCTTTTGTAGCGGTATCAATATCCTCTTTGAAATGTTTTCTGAACTGGTTAACCTCATCTTCTACATTTTTAATATTTAAAAGAAGTTCGCTCTCCCTCTTATTTACATTCTCAATAAAAGAATTCACTTCTCCAAGATATGTTGATTTCAATCCAGAAACTTCTAGTTTAAATTCTTCTTTGACTTCTTTAATAAAACTATCTACTTTAGTCTGATAATCTTTAATCACATTAGAGCTCAATGATAATTCTTTATTCATTTCCTTCAATTTTTCATAAAATTCTTTTTCAAACTTTTCTAAGTCCTTACCTACAATACTATCAACCGCACTAATCTTTTCGTTAACCTTTGATTCAAGTGCTATTTTCAATTTTTCAACTTCATCCATTATCTCTTTGTTAGACTTAATAAACAGCTCTTTTGCTTCTGACTTAATTCTGTTTTCAAGTGATACAATTTCCTTTTCTATTCTTAAAAAACTATCCTTAAGCTCCTCAGATTTTAATCCATAATTCTTTTCTAGTTCATTAATTTTAATTGAAAATTTCTGGCTTAAACCATTTATTTCATTAAATAAACTTTCGCTTCTATTGGATATTTCTTCAGCCGTTTTTGAAAAATTATTACTAAAATCAAGAATCTTAGCCTCTATCTCCTTTCGTAATCCTATCTCTGCATTCTCAAGCTCGACTATAACCTTATCACTCAATTCTACAAGTTTTTTTCTCAATTCGTCCCCAATTTTGTCAAATTCAGAAGCGAAATTCTCTTCTTTCTGTTTAAGAAAAGAACCTATCTGAAGATCTAATTTACCAAGTTTTTCATCGATTGTTTTTTCAAGTTCACTATATTTTTCAAAAACCTTCTTTTCCTGATTATTCACGTTTGATTCTATCTGGGAAGATTTCAGCATAATTTCCTTGTTAACTTCATTGAGCCTCTTTATATTTTCGCTCCATTTACTGTTAAAATCAGATAGGGAATCATTGAGTGCTTTTTTAACATTTGAAGCAAGGGTTAAAAATTCATTCTTGTATGAAGCAACTTCAGTTGAAAGCTCTTTTTTTACTCTCTCAAAGCTCTCTAAAAATTCTTTCTTTAGCTCTTCTTCCTGTTTCTTTATACTATCTTCCCACTCTGCTTCTTTATCTGAAAGCAAACCTCTCACATCATCTGAAAAATACGAAACTTTATTCTTCACATCCTCATAACTTTCTTGTAATGAATAAGATAGAGACTCTAAATCTTCTATCTTTTCTTTTATTTGTTTCTCATATTTTTCTATCTGATCAAAACTGCTCTTTCTTTGAGATTCTATATCTTCTTCCAACTTTTTCATCCATTCAGCAATATTTTCTTTCGCCCAAACCTTACTCTGATCAACATCATTTTTTAATTCTTGCAAATTCTTTTTTTGAATCTCTATTTCTTCTGTTATCATTTTTATCTCTTCTATTGTGTTATTCATTGTTGAGATTTTTTCTCTTAAAGAGTCAAGTTCTTTTGAAAAATTTGAAGCCTCTTTAAGTCCTATTGCAAGATTATGTTCAAGCATTTTCATTGAATCAAAATTTTCTTTTATTTCTGCAAGTTTTGAATTAATAAAATTGGTTGCTTTATCAAGTTTCTTTAATGAAACATCCAGATTAATAGTTTTGTCTAAAAATTCCTTCTCCTTTTGATCATACACTTTTCTCATTTCAGATATAGATAACTCTACAAATCTTTTTAACTTATCAAGCTGAACATTTCTTTTATCCCTTCTCCTGAAATAAAGGATAAAAAACATTGAAATAACTACTGAAAAAAATGTGCTTAAAAGCACTGTGTTCAAAAAGGACATAACCCCTCCAGGATAATTTTTAAATCATATTACATTTTATAATCATATTGAAAAATTAGCAAAGTTTTATTGATTAACAGTATAAGGCAAAAATTTATTTAATTTACAAAGTTGATATTTTCTAAATTTTATTATAATATTTTATTAACAAAAAATCAGGAGGAAAAAATGGAGCATACGCTCAATGAAATTTTCGATAAAGTAAAAAACATCAAAGAAGAAGTTGATAAAATAGAATTCAGAGTGTTAAGCACCAAAACCCATATTGATACAGTAGAAAGAAATATGGAAAAAATCAGTAAAGAATTAATAGAAGGTTTCCATAGAGTTTGTGCAAGAATCGGACACCTCGAAGAAGAACTAAAAAAAGTAGAAGAGCTTCTTGCAAATAAAAAATAGTTTTATTTTAAAATATTTTTTCAAAACATCAAAGTGAAAATCTTTTTGATTTTTCTTTAACAAGTTAATTTATAGTAAGTAACAAATATTTAAGCTTTCCGTTTGAGTTTTTTAATGATAAATTGTTACTCTTTTATCAAAGGGGTTTGGCAATGTTTGAATTAATCAGAGATAAGATAAAGAGAATACCAGCAGACTTCGTTGAATTTCATTTTGAAGAAACAAGTTCAACAAGAATAATATACACACTTCAGAATATTGAACAGGTTCAAACATCAAAAACCTCCACAGGAAATGTGAGAATATTTTACAAAGGTGGGTGGGGTTTCTCTTCTTTCAATGAAAAAGATATAGATATTGCAATAAATGAGGCTTTTGAAAATGCAAAAATAGTTAGTGAATATTCAAAGAAAAAGATAAAAATATTCTCTCAATCCCCAATTATAGAAAAAATTAAAACTATTGTAAAAATTTCACCGGATAAAATATCCATAGAAGAAAAAAACGAACTCGTAAAAAAATACAACAACATCTTGAAAGCGGAACAAATAGCCTCAACAAGAGTTACCTATTCTGACTGGACAACCAAAAAATACTATCTTAACTCCGAAGGTAGCCATATCGAACAAGAAAAAACATTTTCTGGAGTTTCTTTTGGTGCAATGGCAAAAGATGGAACAAACGTCCAGCAGGCTTTTGAATCCATAGGGCAGTATGGTGGCTGGGAATTGGTAATAAATCTTGAAGAAAAAGTGGAAGAAGTTAAACAAAGAGCTATAGACCTTCTTAAAGCAAAAAAGGTAGAAAGTGGTAAATATCTTGTTCTTCTCAACCCACTTTTAGCCGGGGTTTTTGCCCACGAGGCGTTTGGTCATCTATCAGAGGCTGATTTTATATCCGAAAACCCAAGAATGCAAAAGGTAATGAAGATAGGACGTGTCTTTGGTCCTGAATTTTTAAACATAATAGATGATGGTGGAGAAAAAGGTCTTGCTGGTTACACTCCTTATGATGACGAAGGTATAAGAGCCCACAGAACTTACTTAATAAAAAATGGGAAACTATATTCAAGACTTCACTCAAGAGAAACAGCAATGATAATGGGAGAAGAGCCAACCGGAAATGCAAGAGCTTTAAATCCATTACACCAGCCAATTGTAAGAATGACAAACACATTTATAGATCGAGGTGATAGTGACCCCAAAAAAATGCTTGAAGGTATTGAAGATGGAATTTATGCTTTAGACTATCTCGGTGGAATGACTAATCTGGAAATGTTTACATTCTCATCAGGTTATGCTTATAGAATAAAGAACGGCAAAAAGGTTGAATTATTAAGGGATGTTAATCTATCTGGAAATGTGTTTACAACTCTCAAAAACATTGTTGCAATAGGAAATGATCTAAAACATCATGGTGGGCTGGGAGGCTGTGGAAAAGGTGGCCAAAGTGGCCTTCCTGTCTCTACGGGAAGTCCACATATTCTTGTTAAAGATGTTCTTATAGGCGGAATCTAAAATACCTTTTTCTACCTCATCCAGAATAAATTTGCATCAATATTCCATCCATAACCATTCTCATCATCTGGAACACTTGATAGAGTAATCTCTTTAAGGTTAACAAAAAAACTTGGATTAAGCTGAAGTTCTCCTCTGAGATTTGCAAGTAAAGCCTGTATATCAACATAAACGTGTGTTCCAGCTTTTAACTGTGATACGGATTCTTTTATGACCTGTGGAGCAACTTCAAGATAACCACCTTCTTTTCTAAAGATTTTTTGAACTATATTTGTTAATTTATCCCTATCTGTTGAAAAAATAAGATCATTTTCTATAATACCATAATAAACCGAATAACTTCCTACAGGATACCTATAAAATGGATAGGTAAACATCTCAAAAGAATAAACCTTTTCTCCGTTTTTAAGAATAGCAGAGTTCAAATTATTTACAAAATTTTTAGCATTTTCTACATTATTGAGTCCGTAAACACCATAAACAGATAACTTATTACTTGTCTGGTCAAAACTATCAAAAACAAGCCTTAACCTACCATCTCCATTGAAAAAGATATCTTTCTCTATGCTAACTTTGTATTTTTCTTCCATAGAATTTGCAAAAGCCCTCAAGCCAAGTATATCAATCTTATCCAGAAATTGATAATATCTATAAAGCAATGCGACATTAAGATTCAAAACCAAAACTGTAGAAGGATTTTTTGGAATATAATCCATAAAATTTATCTTTTCAAACGCATTAAATTGTTTAAGACTCGCAAGAAATCTTTTTTGTTCATCGGAAAGCAATCCCATATAAAGATTAAGATTGGCTCTTATATTGTTTATATCATAAACCATAAATGTAAAACCGTATGGCACATTTATATTCTCCGTTACACCTTTTGATTTAGTCACATCGCTTATAAAAACACTATCAAC
>JAOACQ010000038.1 GCA_026417755.1 Brevinematales bacterium
ATATATATCAGCCTGAAAAGAAAAAAGATTATCAACAAACTCTTTTTCTTTAAGATTACAGGGCTGTAATACAGGGATATTCTTTTCAATCGCAAATTTTTTAACAGGTGTAGAAACCACATCCCTTAGCCCTCTTCCACAACAGGCATCAGGATTAGTAACTACTGCAAGAATTTTATGTCTTTCATAAAGCTCAACAAGAGAAGGTAAAGAAAAATCAGAGCTACCCCAGAAAACTATGTTCATAACTCTACTTTCCCAAATTTTTCCCGGTTTTTATTTAATATTTCTTCCAGTTTTTCTTTATTTTTTTCTTTGTCTTCGGGTGAAAAATAGTCTATAAATAATTTACCATCAAGATGATCTATCTCATGCTGCAAAACCCTTGCAAACATCCCCTCTCCTTCTATAACAGTTGATTTACCAGAAAGCAATGTCCCCTTAACCCTAACTCTATTTGATCTTTCGACATTTCCCCATACACCAGGAAAGGATAAACAACCTTCTTCGGCTACGATTTTATCTTTTGAATAGAAAATAATCTTTGGATTTAAAAGGATAAGCCTTCTTGTTCCTTTTTCCTGCGGTAAATCCACAATAAAAATTCTTTTAGAAATCCCAACCTGTGGTGCAGCAAGACCAACCCCACTCTGATTCATCAAAGTTTCTTTCATATTTTCTATTATTTCCAGGATTTCTTTATCTATTTTTTTTACTTCTTCAGCTTTCTTTCTTAATACTGGATCGCCATATGTTGCCATTTCAAGTAATGCCATTTTTTACCTCAACATATTTTACTAAAGATAAAAATTATAAAATGTTATTCATTTTAAGTCAATTTCTCCACTTGCATAAATATAATCATTTTTATAAAAAACAGCAAACTGCCCCGGTGTTATTAATTCTCGTTCTGATTTTAAGTTCACAGAAACAACGTTATGTTTTATACTAACTTCACATTTCTCTGGACGACTCTGATATCTGAATTGAACTTCATACTCACCATCTTTAAAATTTTTGCTGAAAATATTCAAATTTTTAACGTTAAATTGAGATTTGACTGGTTTTTCCCCTAAAATAATTCTATTCTTTTCTACATCAAATCCTTTAACAAAAATTCTTTCACCAAGGGCTATATTAAGACCTCTCCTCTGCCCAAAACTATAAAAAGGGATTCCATTATGATATCCAACAATTTTCTCTTTATAAATGAATTCTCCCTTTCTCTTATCAATTCCTTTTTTCAGTAAAAAAGCACGGTAATCATCTTTTACAAAGCATATATCCTGACTTTCAGCTCTTTTTGAATCTATCGGCAAATTATTATCTATAGCTATTTGTTTTATTTGACTTTTAATATAATTACCAAGTGGAAGCATTATATATTTTAATCTTTCAGGCTCAATATAAGAAATAAAATATGATTGATCTTTAAGAGCATCAATTCCCCTTTTGATCAGGAGTTCTGCATTAAAATTTTCAATACGTGCATAATGCCCAGTAGCAAAAAAATCAGCTCCCTCCGAAATAGAATATTCAAGGAGCGCCCCAAATTTTATAAATCTATTGCAATATATACACGGATTTGGAGTTAAACCTTTTTTATAACTTTCTATGAAATAACTAATAATTTTTGTTTCAAAAATATCTTTAAGGTTGATAATCTTATGCTTTATACCTAAAAAATCGCAAACCATTCTAGCATTCTGAACTTCTTCAAGACTACAACATTTTTTTTTACCTTCTTCCTCAGGCCCTACAAAAGTTATACCTACAGCTTCATAACCAGCAGATTTAATCAAAAATGCGGCAACAGATGAATCTATTCCACCTGACATTCCTATATAAACAGAAGGCATACCTAAAACTTTTTGAGTTTTTCTTTTTGATTCTTTAGAAAACTAATTTTATCAGTTTTCTTAAAGGTAGGAAGATTACCAAGGATATCTATAAACTTCGTTTCTTTCGGTTTCATTTTTTCTTTGTTAAGTTCTATAAAATCTATAGTCTCTTTGTCTTCTATTTTCTCAATAAGTCTTACCTCATTTGATTGGCTCAAGATATAATAATCATTTATTATTTTAACAATATGAATATAAGTATTCATTCCTATCATTTTAGTTAGAACAACCTCTACAAACTGCGAGTCTTCAGATTGAGGTATAGAAGCCTTTTTAACAATCCATCTCACAAGGAAAAAACCACCCCCGCCAAGCAACCCAAGATAAAACAATACCTTTATAGTAGTCCAGAAAGGATTAGGAGTTTTAACCCTTCTTGCATTTGTTCTTTCTTCATCTCTATAAAAATCATCAAGAAAAGTTTTTGTATTCGTCCCCTGATTGGTCTCTGGAAAAATAGGAGAAAAAGATAAAAAAAGATATATTATTAATAACAAATATTTTTTCATAACACACCTTCATTTCAAAAAATCAAAACTAAAACCAAATGGATTATCAAAATCAAAGTATTCACAGGCAACTTCATCATTTTCAGTAATCTTAAATTTTGCCTTATCACTCAGAGCGATAACCTCATGCCATATCCCCTTATTAAGACATACCGGCTTATCAAGTAAAAAAACCTCAAAATCAGCCGGATCTTTATCAGCAACAAGAAGTATTGACACACCTGACATTGGTTCAAATGTTTCAATAGAGTCTGGATGTCTTTCAAGCCTTGTCGCAATATGCCTATCAATCTCTAATATCGCTATTCTCCATCCATTATCTTTTACCTTAAAGAGTATTTCCCAGACAGAAATATCATCACTACTGAAATCAAGAATACACCCATATTTTTTAAAACTATCTCGCGTAATATATTTTAATTCTTTCACAAAAATTCTCCTACCACTAAATTATAACCCTTTTTCCATCAAATTTGCAAATATTTTATTGAATTTCACAGGATCATTCACAGGTTGCCCTTCGGACAATAAAGAATAATCAAGTAAAAGCTCACAATAATCTTTGAGGCTTTCTTCAGAAGAATTGCTTCTATATTTTTCATACATTTTCTGTATAACAGGATGAAATGGATTAAGTTCGAGAATTCTTTTTGAAGAAGTAAATAATGGATTTTCTTTCTTGAGATATTTCTCAAGAGACGGACTTATATCGTATTCTTCACCCACCAGGCAACATGGTGCTGAAATAAGATTTTCTGAAAATCTTGCTTCTTTAATCTGATTTTCAAGTTCTTTTGAAATAAAGGATAGAAAATCTTTCATCTCTTTTGACTTTTTCTCTACTTCTTTTTTTCTTTCCTTAAAGTCTTCTGACTCTATATCTAATTTTCCCCTTCCAATAACTTTTATCTTTTTCCCTTCAAACTCAGGAATATATTGTATCATAACCTCATCAATAGGATTTAAAAGAAAAATTACTTCATACCCTTTCTGTTTCAATAATTCTAAATGAGGAGAATTTTCAGCAATCACTCTGGATTCTGAAGCAATAAAATAAATCTCCTTTTGATCTTCTTTCATTCTTCCTAAATATTCTTTAAAAGTTGTAAGTTTACTATCCGAATTTGTAGACTCAAAAAGAAGTAATGAAATAAGTTTATTTCTGTTATCAACATCAGAAATAATCCCTTCTTTTAAAGCATTACCAAACTCTTTCCAGAAATTAAGATAGTTTTCTCTATCCTGTTCAAGCAGTTCAAAAAGAGAATCAAGAACTTTTTTGGTTAAATTTTTCCTTATCTGAACAATAATTCTATCATTTTGAAGTGTTTCTCTTGAAATATTAAGAGAAAGATCCGAAGACTCTACAACTCCCTTCACAAATCTTAAATATTTTGGCAAAAGATCTTCATAACTCTCTGCTATCAAAACCTTTTTAACATATAGGGAAAGTCCGCCTTTATATCCCTGAAAATAAAAATCAAAAGGAGCCTTAGAAGGGATAAATAAAAGAGAATAAAATTCAAGAGTCCCTTCGGCTTTATATAATATATGTTTTAAAGGTTTATTCCAATCATGAGAAATATGCTTATAAAATTCTTCAAGTTCTTGAGAACCTATTTCTGAAGAAGATTTTCTCCAGATTGGTTTCATAGAATTTAAAATTTTTTCTTCTTTTGTCTTCTTTTCTTTATCCTCTACATAAGTTTTTATTGGGTATTGTATAAAATCAGAATATTTTTTTACTATCTTTGAAATCACCCACTCATCGGTATAATCTTCTATACCATTCTCCTCATCAACAGGTTTTAGATAAAGTTTAACTTCGGTACCATTATTTTCCTTTTCAACTTCAGAAATAGTATATTCTCCTTCTCCATAAGATTCCCATTTGTATGCCACATTTTCACCAGCCTTTTTTGTAATAACTTCTACCTTATCCGAAACCATAAAAGCAGAATAAAACCCAACCCCGAATTGTCCAATAAGTTCGGCTATATTATTAGCTTTATTCTCACTGATTTTTGCAAGAAACTCACTTGTTCCAGATTTCGCTATAGTTCCTATGTGATTTATCAAATCATCTTTGTTCATTCCAATACCATTATCAATTATTGAAAGGGTTCTTTTATCTTTATCAGCCAAAATCCATATCTCACCATTTTGAAAAGTTAATTTTGAATCTGTTAAAGAAAGAAGTCTCAACTTATCAATTGCATCCGAAGCATTTGAAATTAATTCTCTCAAAAAAATTTCCTTATTTGTATAAATTGAATGAATTACTAAATCTAAAAGTCTTTTTGTTTCTGCTTGAAAAGAAAATCTCTCTGACATTAATTCTCCTCCCTTTTTTAATAAAAATCACTATTTAAAATTTAAAAATAAAAATCATTAAGAGTCAAATTCAAAAAAATAAACCAATCTTTTTATAAACAAATAACTTTTAAAAGAACACAAGATATAAAAATTTAACTACTCTTGCTTATAATCTTTAAGAAAATCCTTAAACCTCTGCCCGACTTCTTGAAGCTCTTCAAGATCCGGCAAAAATACCACCCTGAAATGATCTGGAGTAGGCCAGTTAAAACCAGTCCCTTGAACAAGCAAAACTTTTTTAGCCACTAGAAAATCATAAACAAATTTTTGATCATCCTTGATATTAAACTTTTTAATGTCAATTTTTGGAAATAGATAGAGTGCACCCTGCGGTTTGACACAACTTACTCCATCAATAGAACTGAAAATTTTATAGGCAAGATTTCTCTGTTCATAAAGTCTACCCCCTGGAGCCGTAAGTTTCTTTATATCTTGTGGGCCTCCCAGAGCTGTTTGAATAGCATATTGCCCTTGAACATTACTACAAAGTCTCATTGAAGAAAGAATATTAAGTCCTTCAATATAATCTTTTGTACTTTCTTTATCACCCGTAAGTATCATCCATCCAACTCTGAAGCCCGGCAAACGATGAGTTTTTGAAAGTCCCCCAAAAGTTACAACCAGAACATCTTTTGTAAGAGTCGCAATCGGAATATGAACCGCATCATCATAAAGGATGTTATCATATATCTCATCAGCAAAAAGAATTATTTCATTCTCTTCTGCCAATTTTACAATTTCCATAAGTACATCTTTTGAATATACAGAACCTGTAGGATTATTAGGATTAATTATTACAATACCTTTAGTATTTGGAGTAATTTTCTTCTTTATATCCTTTATATCCGGCATCCAGTTTTGCTCTTCATCACAGATATAATGAACTGGTTTACCCCCCGATAGACTTACAGCCGCTGTCCAGAGAGGATAGTCAGGAGCAGGAATCAAAACTTCATCACCATTGTTCAAAAGTCCCTGCATAGCCATAACTATAAGCTCACTAACACCATTACCTATATAAATATACTCTGTATCTATATCCTCAATTCCTTTAAGTTCATAGTACTGCATTATAGCTTTTCTTGCTGGAAAAATTCCCTTTGAATCACTATATGCCTCCGCATGCGGAAGATTTAATATGACATCATGAATTATCTCATCCGGGGCATTGATACCAAAAGCTGGAGGATTACCGGTATTAAGCTTAATAATATTGAACCCTTCCTCTTCAAGCTGTTTTGCTTTTTCAAGTACAGGTCCCCTTATTTCATAGCAAACATGTTCAAGTTTCATAGATTTTTTGTAAACTCTACCCATAAAAATCTCCATTTTATATCTTAAAGCAATAATTTTAAAAAATCCATTTTTAAGTTGAATTTCGGTAAAAATAGTGTTAATCTTAAAAAATGGAGGTTACAATGAAGAAAATATGTTTATTAATTCTTGTAAGTTTTTTATTGCCTAATTGTTCTATCTTCAAAACCGAAATCTCAGGTTCAGGAAATATAATAGAAAAAACTTTTGTCTTAACAGAATATGATTCACTATCTATAGAAGGTGGCTACAAATTAACTCCTTCTGAATCGATCTCTACAGGAGAAATTAAAATAGAAACAGACGACAATCTATTCGATTATATTGATATTTCAAAATCGGGAAAAACTATAACAATAAAGTATAAAGAAGGATATAATCTAAGACCATCTCAACATATTTATATAAAAACCTCCAAAAACTTGTCTAACATTGCAAGTTCTGGAAGTTTAACTCTTGTTGAAACAAATATTTCAAAAAATTATTATAAAATTTCTTCCTCGGGAGCATTATCTCTCAATTTATCTGGAAATTGCAACAAATTTGAAATAGACTCTAGCGGAAGCCTTAGTTTTTCTGGTAGTCAATTAACAAATGCCTATCTTATTGTTAATGCTTCAGGAACAGTTGATATGACTGTTAGAGTTGTTACTTCATTTAAGATTAATGTTTCTGGTAGCGGGTATATAAAATATTATGGCAACCCAATCATAAATAATTCTTTCAGTGGCAGTGTCTTGATGGAAAAAGCTGGGAACTAAAAATTGTTTGCAAAAAATGGAATAAATTTCTTCAGTTCTATATAATATTTCTATGACAATAGATCATATTGCAATCTGGGCAGAAAACTTAGAAAAATTGAAAGATTTTTATATTAAATTTTTTGACTGTAAGTGTGGAGAAAAATATACTAATCCTAAAAAAAATTTTACATCATATTTTCTCACTTTTAAAGGCAGAACAAGAATTGAATTAATGCATAATCCTGAAATCAAAAATAAACCTAAAATATTTAATGGTTATTCACATCTTGCAATAAGACTTAATTCAAAACGAGAAATAGATATTCTGACAGAAAAACTAAAAAAAAATGGTCTAACAATTATCTCTGGCCCAAGAACTACGGGCGATGGATACTATGAAACCTCTTTTCTTGATCCTGAAGGTAACTTAATAGAAATTACAAAAAAAATTAAAAGTCAAAAAAATGGAAAATAGAATAATTGAAGAAATGCTTGCCAATGGAAACATTTCCGAAAAAGAGGCAAAAAAAATATTCAGAAAGTACTCAAAACTAATTCACCCAGACATCACAAAATCAAACACAGAAGAAGAATTTATAAAGCTTAAAAATGAATATGAAGAGGCAATTCTTTTCATAAAAAATCCAGAGAATATCAAAAAAAGATTTGAAGCATTTGAAGAAAATTTCTATGATCTTCAATCCTTACGAAAGAAATTATACCAGTTATTAAATATTTACTTAACTTTAGGAATTTACTCACAGAAAATTAGATTAAAACAAAATTTAAAAAACAGAAATGAAAAAATAATTAACACAATACTAGAGATAGCATATAGGTATGACAATGAATTTGGCATACTCTTTAAAAATTATAATTCTTTTTATTTTCTACCATTTGATCAATGGTATGAAGAAAGGCAACTTAAAAATGCTGGAAGACTCTTTATTAACGGGGTTAGAAGTTTTCTTGAATATCAAAAAAATGGAAATATTTTAACAATGAGAATGGCTGAATCATATTTTAAAGATGCAAGATATGAATATGGGCTTAAAGCCTCATCAGAATATCAAAAGAATACTTTAAAACTCATTGATTGGTTTTTAAAAGAACTATCAAAAAATCCTCTCATTGAGGAATTTTATTAAAAACTCAATTTTTCAAAATTTTGACATTCCTCTCCAAAAAATGTAAAATATATATCTTTTTTCTCATAGCGAGGATAAATGCTGGAAAGGGATAAAGTTCTGGTAGTTCAATCAGATAAGACAATTTTACTTGATACACACCACCCACAATTTGAAGAGGTCAGGAAAAAGATTATTTCATTTGCGGAACTAATCAAAACACCTGAACATATATATTTCTATCGTATTACCCCCATTTCTCTCTGGAATTCTGCTGCAAACGGCTACCCTCTTGAAGAAATCATTAATACTCTTGAAAAATATAAAAAATATGAAATACCTAAAAATGTCATTGAATACATTAACAAAAATTACAATATTTATGGAAAAATAATACTTGAAAAAGAAAATGACAAACTTATTTTAAATGTCATAGATGAAGAACTAAAAGAAAAAATTAAACCAATAATAGAAAAATTTATTCTATCCGAAAAAGACAACAAATGGTTAATAGATGAAAAAGACAGAGGAATAATAAAAACAGAGCTTGTAAAACATCACATTCCGGTAAAAGATCTTGCTGGCTTTGATACTGGTAGTAAACTTGAAATAGAATTAAGAAAAAACTCTCTTGCAAACAAAGAATTTTCTTTACGTTATTATCAATCCGAAGCTGTTTATAGTTTTTCAAAGTGGAAAGAAGGGAGTGGAATAATAATACTACCATGTGGGGCTGGGAAAACTATAGTAGCCATAGGAATAATTGCAGATATAAAAGAATACACTTTGATTATAACTACAAGCAACGAATCGGTAAAACAATGGAAAAAAGAAATTCTTGATAAAACCACTCTCACAGAAAATGAAGTTGGTGAATTTACCTCTCAAACAAAAGAATTAAAACCAATAACTATAACAACATATAATATGATTATTCACAAAAAACAAAAAGAAACCTCGCGTAATCTCAATATTTTCACAAACAACAACTGGGGTTTAATTATATATGATGAAGTTCATATACTGCCTGCCCCAATTTTTAGAATGACAACAGCCATTCAATCAAAAAGAAGATTAGGCCTGACAGCAACTCTCGTAAGAGAAGATAACCTTGAAAGTGAAGTTTTTACTCTTATTGGCCCCAAAATATATGAATATCCATGGAAAATGCTTGAAAAAGAAGGTTGGATAGCAAAAGCGTCCTGTTATGAAATAAAAGTCCAGTTTTCTGAAGAACAAAGTAGCATTTATTATGCTGCCAATCAAAGAACAAAATTCAGACTTGCCTCGGAAAATCCAGAAAAATTAAAGGTGCTTGAATACTTGCTTAACAAACACAAAGAAAACCATATTTTAATAATTGGTCATTTTCTTTCTCAACTTGAAGAGATTTCAAAAAGATTTGATATACCTCTTATCACGGGGGAAACCCTTACAAATGATAGACATAAAATATATGAAGATTTCAGAAAGGGAAAAATAAAAGCCATCTGTATCTCAAGGGTTGGAAATTTCTCAATAGATTTACCCCTCGCAGATGTTGCGATACAAGTATCAGGCATTTTTGGTTCCAGACAGGAGGAAGCACAGAGACTTGGCAGAATATTAAGGCCTGATTCTGGAAACGCAATTTTTTACACACTAATTTCAAAGGACAGTGTTGAAGAAGAATTTGCAAGAAAAAGGCAATTGTTTCTTATAGAACAGGGTTATAGCTATGAAATAATTGAATCTCCAAAAGTTGCGACTAAACAGATTGAAATCCCTGAAGTTTTGCTTGAGAATATTATATAGAAGAAGGTTTTAAATGTTTGAAGTTAAAAATGAACATCAAACAAATGAAGAAGAGTTTGTAAGCTTTCTATCTAAATCAGAATCTTCTCTTGTAAAAGCAATCTATGATTATTATCTTGGAGCTAATTCTGAAATATCTTTCGATAGTTTAGAAAACAAGAAAAAACTTCTTATTGTAGAAGAAAAATTCAGAGATAATATAACAGATATTATTAATTCATTAAACAGTTCAGAAAAGCTCATTCTTGAAATAATGAAAAATTCATATGGTTGGCTTGTCTATGATTCTTTAGATAATCTTACAAAACTCATTTCAAAATTTTTTGGAGCCAATCAAGAAGATCTCAAAAACTCGCTAAAATCATTAATGTCAAAATATATAATTTTCAATTACAAAAGATTAAACCATTATAATTTTATATTTTGTCCTCAAATTTTCTTAAAATATCTATATCCTTATCTTCAGAAAGAATTTGCAGGCAATGAAGAAGAAAATAAAGAATACTTATCTTTAAGAGAAAATCTTATAGAAAATAACTATCTTCAATTAATTGCAGGTTTTATCTCATATATTGTAAACTATTCTCCAAGAAGTTCTGAAAATAATGAAATTCATAAGATAGATTTTGAAAAACTTCTTGACTTTTTTTCAGATTTTGCAGAAAAGGAAATCGTTACAAAAATAATAAAGAGATTATCAAAATTTGGATTCTTTCAGAAATTTAATAATAGAATTGTAATAAATAAATTTTTGTTTGAATCCATTACTAGATTAAGTGTAAATGAGCAATTTTTTATTATTTTTATTTACGAATTTCTTGATCAATTTGGTTTTAATAAACCAGCTTTCATTACCTTAAAAATTCTTGCCCAATATTGCTTTGTCTACAAAAAGGCTATGCCTTTAAAAGACTTGTTTTTATACTATTTAAACAGCCATTTTTATTTTTTACAAAAAAATGAAACTACAAGCATTCTTCAATTAATAAAACATGAAGAACTTAAGTTTATGTTATTTATTAAACAACTTGAAAATTATAAAATTGCAAAAATATTATCAAAAAATGGAAATATTTCTCTATTTAACGACCGCATACTTATAAATGAACCAATATTATCAATTTTAAACAATATAGATCTATCCGATAAATTTTCAGAGGAACATTTTGTAATTGATTCAAATTATGAAGTAATAGTAGAACCAAACATTAAGCCAGAGGTTCTTTTTAAACTTGCCCTATTTACAGAACCAAAAACAATCCAGGTTATATCAATTTTCAAATTAACAAAAGATTCTATTAAAAAATCTCTGGCATATGGTATAAAAAAAGAAGAAATCTTAGAATTCTTAAAAAATCATTCTACTCACAAAATTCCAGAAAATGTAGAACAAATGATAAAAACAGCTCTGGATGAAGTAAAGTTTGAACAATTTGCAAATTACAAAATAATTCAAATCAACGCCCATTTTTCTAATTATATCAGGGAAAAATACAAAAATTCGATAATAGAAATAGAACCACATACATTTTTGATTTTTGAAGACGATGTTTTAAAACAAATAGAAAATTATTGTAATGAAAATAAAATTCAATTAAAATATATTACAGATTTTCTTGCCGAAAAGTATAATAAATATATTACTAAATACCAGATTGAAAGAAACATAAAACATCTCCATACTATAAAAGATTTTTTTGATTTTTATGGCACCCAGCATACAGGAACCATAATAAAGATAGAAAATCAAATATAAAGAGGATTTTATGCAGAAATTTATAGAAAAAGCAAGAATAATAATGGAAGCTCTTCCATATATTAAAGAATTCTATGGCAAAACTATTGTTGTTAAATATGGTGGAAGTGCAATGGATGATGATTATCTTAAGTCAAAATGCATTGAAGATTTTGTCTTATTAAGACTTATAGGCATAAATCTTATAATAGTTCATGGTGGTGGCCCTCATATAACAAATCTTATGAATAAACTCGGTAAAGAAGCTGTCTTCATAGAAGGTTACAGATATACTGATAAAGAAACTATAGAAATAACAGAAATGGTCTTAAGCGGGCTTATCAACAAAGAACTTGTTGCATTAATTAATAATCAAGGTGGTAAAGCTGTTGGGCTCTCAGGTAAAGATTCAAATCTCATTGTCGCAGAAAAAAAACTTGATAAAAGTGGAAAAAATATTGATTTTGGTCTGGTTGGCAACATAAAAAAGATAAATCCAGAGCTTCTTTTTACTTTATTAAAGGATGGTTACACTCCCGTCATTTCACCAATAGGAATCGGAGAAGATGGGCACACTTACAATATAAATGCCGATGTTGCCGCATCCGAAATAGCAATAGCCTCAAAAGCATATCGATTAATTTATCTAACCGACGTCAAAGGAATTTATAGAAATATCAACGATGAAAATACTTTTATACCAACACTTAAAAAAGATGATGTCCCAGCAATGAAAAAAGATGGAATAATAACAAAAGGTATGCTTCCAAAAATAGATTCATCAATAAAAGCTCTTGAAAGTGGGGTTGAAAAGGTTCATATTATTGATGGAAGAATAGAACATTCTGTATTACTTGAACTTTTGACAGAAGCAGGAATAGGGACGGAGATAGTTTTATAATTATCTATCTATGCTGAAATTATTCTTACTATAGACAGAGCTTGGTCTTACGTATACTTCTTTTGAATAAGGGCTTTTATGTCCGTTTTTATCAACAGCTCTTACTGAAATAAAATACGGTCTCTCATTCTTGAGGGTCAAAGTTGCTTTATGATATTGAAGCCCTTCTGATTGCTTTTTTATAAATATTGGAGAGGCTCCTTCTAATGCATCCTTGCTTATATAATTTTTGCTTTCATTTCCATAGTAAATTTCATATCCCAGAATATCATCTTCTGGTGAAGGTATAAAGTATATTTCGACAACTTCATCCCCGGGTACAGCCTTTACAATCTGAGGGATATATGGAGTTTCATCAACATTATAATTCAGTTTAAGAGCATATATTTTTATATCCTTTTCTGAAACCTCTGGATATATAATTAACTTAAACTGAATATATTTCCCTTTCACAAATTCTTCCGGAATATTAAAATTTTCAAGATTTACATAAACCCAGGGAATGTTTTTATTATCCGGTGCAAAAATATCATCAGAAATTCTATACCCAAATTTCACAAAACCATAATCATCTTTCTTTAAATCAATCCCTATATCTTTTATGCTGAAAAAATTATCTGCCAACTTAAAAACTTTTGTTATCAAAAAAGATTCTTTTCTATTTACAGAAAATAAATTAAAATTATTTATAAATTTTTTAGAAATTCTTAAATTATCAAGCAAGAAAAATGAATTTTTACCTACTATTAAAGGGGTATTAACAACCTCATTAACATAAGGATAATAAACTTTTCCATTTTTTTTAAAATTTTCAGTTATAAATATAACCTTTTCTTCAATTCCATTTCTATAGATAACCATTTTCCCACTTCTCGAATCAAAAGAGATTGCATGATGCTCCCATTTGTATAACAAAACATTTGCTTCTTCTTCCAGTTCAACATTCTCTATAACATTCTTCTTTTCATAATCATAAAAAAAGTTTAAAAATTTATACTTTAACCTTCCTTTGTCAAGATAAACAATAAAACCATACTTTCTATCATTATCTATGTTTATGTCATCAGCAAGATAATAAATTATATACTGCTTATCATAATTTTTGAATGGATATAGCCAGAAATCAATAGTAAAACTCCCGACTTCACTTCCAGGATAAAAAATGGATTCCCTTTTTGGCAACAACTTAATACAACTATCAGAAAATGTAAACTTACCAGAAAAAGCACCATTAAATTTTTCATCTTTATAAAGAATAAAATAACTATAAAGGGTTTGATAATTCTCTAACCTCAACGAACTCTTTTCAAAATCAATAAAAAGATCTGTTGCAAAATAATCATAGTCTGGATTTTCAGTTAAACCTATAAAAATTTTTCCATTCTCATCCTTTTTAAAACTAACCCCCTCCGAAATAAAAACAGGCCAATTAGACCCTTTCAACTCAAAGGTTTTATAAGTATCAAATCTTTTGAAGGAATAAAGAAAAGAAGTTCCGGTTAAAAAAATAAAAAATATGTAAAAAAAACTTTTCATAATATTTCCAATATTTTTGTTAATTAATTTTTCGGATTTTTTTCTTTTTTTTTAACTATTATGTTCAAAAAAGGAAATGCCTTCTGAAAGATTTTTAACATGTTTAAAAAAAACATCAACTTTGGAAATTGATAAAACCTTCAAAATATTAGGTTGTTCACATATAATACACAATTTTGTTTTGTTTCTTGCAGCAACACTACCCATTCTCATAAGTAAACCAACCCCTGAAGAATCTATATACTTTAAATTATCAAGATTAACTATAAATTTGTATATCCCCATCTTTATGTATGCCATTATTTCTTTATTAAGAAGATCAAATTCATCTGTAAAAACAGTCAATTCACCAGAAATTTCAATTATAGCAATAACATCTTTGTAAAAAGTAACTTTAATTTTTAACTTACTATCCACCTAGCCCTCTATTTTTTATAATTTTTTTCATATAAGATATATTTCCTGTTTTATTTATTGGCTTAATATAAAAATCATCCATTATTTTACTAATCATATAAAGTCCTCTCTGCCTCATTTGAAAGGCCTTAATATTCTTAGGTGGATGAAGTTCTTTTCTTATTGGTTTACCAAAATCCTTAATAAATATTTCTATAACCTTTTTTTCATTATCTTCCTCTATTTCAACTTGAATATCTATCGGAAGATTTGTATCCCATTTATAAGTATGTTGAATTATATTAAGTATTGCTTCATGAACACAAAAATGAATTTCATGACAAACCAGATTATCATCTGGAAAAGCCTTCTCAAGAATAGCAAGTAATTCTTTTTCAAAATTAATAATCTGATCAGTCGAGCCATTAATTAAAAACTTAAAAATCATAAAAACTCCTTAGAAAAAATTTTTCATTAACATACCTTTCTAATATTGATTTACTATATTATAACATTTATTTAAAATAATTGCTCAAAAAAAAAGTTTTTTATATAATAAATAAACAAAATTTTAGAGGTATAAATATGGCTATTAAAAAGTACATTTTTGTAACCGGAGGGGTATGCTCCTCTCTCGGTAAAGGAATTACTGCTGCTTCAATAGGAGTTTTACTTAAAAATGCTGGATATAAAGTAAATATGATGAAAATAGATCCTTACATTAATGTTGATGCTGGAACAATGAGCCCATATCAACATGGAGAAGTCTTTGTAACTGTTGATGGTGCAGAAACAGATCTTGATCTGGGGAATTATGAAAGATTTGTCCAGATAGAAACAACGAAGGCAAACAGCCTCACTACAGGACAGGTCTACCAAAGTGTTATAGAAGCAGAAAGAAAAGGAGACTATCTTGGAAAAACAGTTCAGGTAATACCCCATATAACAGACGAGATAAAGAGAAGGATTAAAAACGTAGATGAAGGTAAAAATTCCGACATAATAATTGTAGAGCTCGGTGGAACAGTTGGAGATATTGAAAGTCTCCCATTTCTTGAAGCTGTTCGTCAATTTTCTATCGAAATCGGTAGAAACAATGTAAAGTTTGCCCATCTTACTTTAGTTCCTACAATTAAAGGTTCTGGCGAGATTAAAACAAAGCCAACCCAACACTCGGTAAAAGAGCTAATGAGTATGGGAATCCAGCCTGATTTTTTGTTTTGCAGAACTGAAAAATTATTGCCACCATCAGTAAAAAGCAAACTTGCTTTATTTTGCAATATTGAGGAAGAAAGTATTTTTTCTGCTTATGATGTAAAAGATAGCGTTTATGAGGTTCCTTTAGCATTTCATGAGCAGGGTGCAGATAAAATTATTCTTGAAAAACTTGGTCTCCCATATAAGAAGCCGGATCTCACAAAATGGAAAAAAATGGTAGACGTAATAAAACACACTGAAGAAACTGTAACCATAGCTCTGGTTGGAAAATATATAAATCTTGAAGATACCTACAAAAGTGTTGATGCTGCTTTAATACATGGAGGAATTGCCAATAAAGTAAAGGTAAAGATAGAAAAAATAGATTCAGAACATTTTGAAGCGGAAGAATTTGAAGATGGGATTCTTAAAAGTTGTTCAGTAGATTATTTTGAACACCATATTCTTGCAAAAGCAATAGAAAAAGACAGAGATTTAATAGAAGATTTATATGAAAAAGATATTTCAACAAACTTTTGTAAACTTGTAGAAAATCTCTCTGAAGAAGAAAAACTCTTTTTAAGAAACTTTTACAAGCACATTAATTATAAGGGAATAATCCATTCTGGAATTGACGGCATATTAATTCCAGGTGGTTTTGGAAATAGAGGTATAGAAGGAAAGATAAAGACGATAAACTATGCAAGAGAAAATAATATCCCTATTTTTGGAATATGTCTTGGTATGCAATGTATGATAATAGAATTTGCAAGAAATAAATGTGGAATAAATAATGCCCATTCAAGAGAATTTGAACCAACAACAAATAATCCTGTAATTGAACTTTTATCAAATCTTAAAGGTATTTCTTATATGGGTGGAACAATGAGAAAAGGAGCCCAAAAGATAAAACTAAAAAGCGGAACATTAGCACATCAAATATATGGAAAAGACGAAGTTATGGAAAGACACCGCCACAGATACGAAGTTAATCCAGAATATTTAGAAATCTTCAAAAAAAATAGCCTTACAATAAGTGGAAACAGCGAAAACGGCCTTGTTGAAATAATAGAGTTAAAAGATCACAACTGGTTCTTAGGCTGTCAATTTCATCCTGAATTTCAATCTTCACCAATAGACTCACATCCTCTATTTACTTCATTTATTCAAGCTGCAATAAAATACAAGGAATCAAAAAAATGAAGATAATAGAAAAAATCTTAGAAATGCAATCAATAATTTTGAATTTAAAAAAGAAGAGTAAAAAAATTGGTTTCGTTCCTACAATGGGGGCATTACATGAAGGACATCTTTCTCTTATCAGAGAAGCAAGAAAGGAAAATGATATAGTCGTTGTAAGTATTTTTGTTAACCCAATTCAATTTGGTCCAAACGAAGATTTAAATAAATACCCTCGCACTTTTGAAAGTGATAAGAAAAACCTGGAAAGAGAAAAGGTTGATTTCTTATTTTTTCCAACCCCAATGGAAATGTACCCAGAAGGTTTTGAAACATATGTTAATCTTAAAAAATTACCATATCATCTTTGTGGATTATCTCGACCCGGTCATTTTGAAGGTGTTGCAACAGTCGTTGCAAAATTATTCAACATTGTTATGCCTGACAATGCCTATTTTGGCCAAAAAGACTATCAGCAAGCAAAAATCATAGAAAGAATGGTTTTAGATTTAAACTTTAAAATCAACATTAAAATTATGCCTATAGTAAGAGAAAAAGATGGCCTTGCAATGAGTTCAAGAAACTCTTACCTAACAACTGAAGAAAGAAAAAAAGCTCTATGTTTATACCAAGCTCTCCAAAAAGCAAAAGAAATGATAGAAAAAGGCGAAATCAAAATAGATGTTATAAAAAAAGAAATGGAAAAAACAATAAAAGAAATAGCACCCGATGCAAATATAGACTATATAGCAATAGTTCACCCTGACACCCTTTCCGAATTATCAGTTGTAGAAAAAAGAGTTGTTGTTGCATTGGCTGTTTTCATTGGTTCAACAAGGTTAATAGATAATTTTATCATAGAAAGGAGCTAAAGTTGTATAATTTTCATACACATAATGAATTATGTGATGGAGAAGGCCCTGCAGAAGCCTACGTACTAAGTGCAATAGAAAAAGATTTTAAGGCTTTAGGTTTTTCAAGTCATGCACCTATACCAGTTGAACTGGACTGGACCCTAAAAAAAGAAAAAGTTGACGAATACTTCTCTATAATAAAAAATCTTAAAGAAAAGTATAAAGGAAAAATAGAACTATATCTTGGGCTTGAATTTGACTATTTTGAAAAGAAAGAATTTCAAGATTTCTATTTTAACAATAAAGAAAAACTAGACTATAATATATGTTCCGTTCATTTTTTTTACGAAAAAAATAATTTTTACATCATCGACGGCAAATTAGAAAATTACATAGACGCCTTAAAAATCCTTTTTAACGATAATGTTATTAGTTTTGTAAAAAAATATTATGAATTAATAAGAAAAATGATTATAGAATTCAAACCAGACATTATCGCCCATCTCGATCTGATAAAGAAAAACAACAAAAAAAACACTTTTTTTTCAGAAAAAGAACTTTGGTATCGTAAAGAGATCTTATCAACACTTGACGTAATTAAGAAGAGCTCTTCTTTGCTTGAAATAAATACAGGAGGTCTTGCAAGAGGAAGCATTGAAGATTTTTATCCCTCCGAATGGTTATTTAAAGAATGTTATTATAGAGAGATCCCCATAATAATAAACTCAGATTGCCATAATCCATCAAAATTAGATGCATATTTTTTAGAAGCAAAAAATGCTTTAAAAAAAGCAGGCTACTCTTTTCAAAAAGTTTTAATCAATAATAAATGGGTCGAAGTAAGTTTTTAGAGATTATTCATTAATTAATTCACCATTATTATCTACTTTTACTCCTTTAAGCCCTTCTCTTTTTCCATTTATATACACACTCATTTGAATAATATTTACATTGCTTGAATAAGGAAGAACCATTGGGCCTATTATCATATTAGTATTTTTCTTAATTACATATGATACAAAATTAGTACCATCTGTCAACTGAACAAAATTATTTACTAATTTTTCGTAATTTTCTGAACTTATTTCTCCCTTTTTTACTATAAACTCAAGAGACTTTTCAGCTGCATTTCTTTTTACAAAAATTGGAGTAAAATAAACTGTTTTAAGCTTGCTATAACTAATTTTAATTTCATCATTATCAATTACGACAATTTTCTCTACATTTTCTTTAGCACTTTCACTTTTAACTACTTCTGAACTAGATTTACATCCCAAAAAAACAACTAGTACAAAAAAAATAGCCATCTTCCTCATAAGAATTTTCCTCCTTTTAAAAAACTTTAATTTTTATTTTGACGCAACAGCTTCAATTCGATCTGGGAATGCGAAAACAAAAAAAATAATATGCATTGTGGGGGTAGTAATGCCCCCACTAAATAATAGCTGTAAAAATTCGAGATTTATTCATTTAATATAACTTTTTCACTTCCTATTAAGAAAGAATTGTCTGTTTTTTCGTAATCAATTATTTGGTTACTATATTTGTTTATAATTATGTCAGTTATTTTATCATTATTTAAATTTGTATAGATAAACTCTGAAAAAATATATTTAGTTCCAATTGTTCCTAAGTTACTATATAAAACCTCCTCAAAAACCTTAACTTTTTGTATTTTGTTATTTTCAAATTTATAAATGTAAAAATTTCCAAATTCTTCACCGTGTGTTTCAAAGATTTCATAAACTGTAAAATATCGAGAATTTGGAATAACATAATGAATTTTTCCCAGAGTATCAGTTAAGGCATATACTTTATTATGATTATCCAAAATTATTAGTTTACCATAATGATAATTTTCATAATATGTTTCTGATTTTGGATTATTTATTTCACTCCACGTATATAAAATGTATTTTTTATTATTTATTTTTATTATATTTGATGAAGTTATATAAATAACCCAAGCATTATCAATTGATAATGCTTCAGAAATGTCTTTAATAACAAATTTATTTTTAACATACACGTTTTTTACGATATTCATTGTAGCTGAATCTTTAACGTAAATAATCGAATTGGAAATATCACTTTGATAATCCTTACTATCCAAAGGCTTTTCCTGTTTATTCTCACAAGAAAAAAAGAATAACGAAATAATTAAAACGAAGTATTTCATCTTTCTTAACTTTCTATTTATCATTTAATACCTCCCAGCTATACACTGTTTTTATGGCATTTATAAAACTCCAACATTGCTTTTTTAAAGCGGTTGCATATATTTTTGGTAGAATTTTCTTATAATTATCTGAAATTGAAATAATTTTATTTTTAAGGTTGTAATCAACCTCAAAAAACTTCAGGAATTAAATCATTAATATATATAGTCCATTATGTGTTAAAAAATTAGAATGCCCAGATTTATGGATTAATATATAATCTAAATCATAAGGAACTACTAACTCATTATTATCAATGTCAATATATTAAAGTAAAGTTTTCGTGAGTAAATTTTACTTCTACATTTACTCCTTCTGATTTCATAGCCTTTTTAATTCCCTCAATAATTGATCCACTATTTGAATCAATAAGATATATAGGTGTTCCCTGATCATATTTAAACTAGCCATAAAAAATATTTTTTATAGTTTTTCGATTCAATTAAGCGGTCAAAAATTTTTATTATATACGACGTACTTCATATTATTTTAAGCTTTTATTATTTTAAGTATTTTTAAAAAAATGTCAAAAATTTTACAACTTTTCTTATTCATGCTAAATCATCAAACGGATTTTTAATCTGATTTATTTTATTCACTGATAAATGATTATATATTTCTGTTTTTCTGATAGTTTGGTAGCCAAGCAATTTTCGCACACATTCTATATCAACGCCTCTTTCAAGAAGGTGATTAGCAAAACTGTATCTTAATGAATGAATACTTACCTTTTTCTTTATGCCTGCTTTTTCTGTTGCTTTTTTAAAAATCTTCTGTATAGTTCTGATTGAAATGTGTTTATCTTGTGTCCAGCTTTCAAATAGCCAGTAAGTAGGTTGATATTTTTTTAAATATTCTGAAACTATTTTGTGCATATTATCGGAAAGAGTTGTATATCTGTCTTTTCTACCTTTTGATAGAATAACATAAATTATTTTTCTTTGAAAATCTATATCTTTAAGTTTGAGTTTTGAAACCTCGGAAACTCTTAAGCCCGCGGAATAGGTGAGGGCAATTATACATTTGTGTTTTATATTTTTTATTGAATCAACGATTTTTTTTACTTCATTTAAAGTTAGTGCTTCAGGAAGTACTTCGTCTTTTTTTGGTTTTTTTATTTCGTAAATCATTTTTTTTCTCTTAACCTGCCCATAATAAAATTTGAAAGAATTTAAGGCAACATTTATTGTTGCTGATGAACATTTTAACACTGAACTTAAGTGGTAAAGATAATTTTGTATGTCTTCGGAAGTAATATTTTCTGGAGTTTTTCTGCAATATTTGAGCAATTCACTATTGTAGTGAAGATAAAGTTTTTTTGTTCTTGAACTATATTTTCTGTAAATTAGATGATTTTTTAGGTCTATCAAGTTATCATATTGGTAGTTTTCTGTGAATTCAATATTATGCTCTTTAAGTATATTTTTAATAAAACGAAGTACTTCGTCTTTTTTGTTAAAAATCCAACATTTTTCTTTTATATTCCATCTGTAGTTTCCAATAGTTTTTAACTTTTTAATAACAGATAAATTATATTTAATTTTTAACTTAATTTCTTTTTCGTGAATAAAAATTTCTGCTTTTTGCATAAGTTACCTTCCTTATTTATATTTCTTATTCAAAAAAAGTTGTTAAAATTTGTTATAATAAATAATATGAAGTATTTCGTTTTTTATCCATTTAGTTATTATCAAACTTATTTTTTCACCTTTGTTCAACATAAAATGCAAAAGAATAATTATTATGTTATAATTAAAAGTGGAGAATTTTGGATGAAGTGGAAAGATTTTTATGAATTAGCATTAGAAAACGTAGCATTCAGTGATGGTTCTATGGGGGTTTTTTTGCAAAAATATGGGCTAAAAGGTGGAGAAAGTCCGGAACTGTGGAATTTAACTAAACCCGAATTTATAGAGTCTGTCCACAGACAATATCTCGAAGCAGGTAGCAACCTAATCACAACAAATACTTTTGGTGGAAACAGGCTCAAACTTAGCGAATTTGGTCTTTCTGACAAAATAAGAGAAATTAACTCGGAAGCGGTAAAGATAGCCAAAAGTATAGCAAAAGATAGAGCAATAGTAGCAGCTGATATAGGACCCACTGGC
>JAOACQ010000056.1 GCA_026417755.1 Brevinematales bacterium
TATGACGTTGAGAGAGATTTAAGAATAGCTTTTACCAAAATTATAGCTTTATTTGACTATAACTAAAAATTACTTTTTATTCGTCTCATTCGTCTCTCTATACACAAACCTTATCTCAGATATCGCTGTAAAATTACTTATGCCCGGATATACGTCTTCTATTACTAAACGACCACTGCTTATCTCAGTAGGATATTCTTCCTCTTTCTTATTAATCCAGAGCCTATGCCATCCAATTTCATCAGTTAATTCCACAACTAATGAGTATACTAATCGAATTTTGTCCTCTAATACATAGCTTTCATCTTCTTGGCTTACAGCATTATGATAAGGTACTTCATAAAGTTCTAACCTTAACCTCTTGGGTCTATTATATATCTTAAAACTCTTCTCATCTATCGCCCATCCTGTCAAAATATCCATAGCATAAGGCAATCGATCATTGCGCTTTACTCCAGCACCAGTTAAACAATAAATTCTAAACCATAAAGTTTCATTTATGTGATTACTTTGACTTACCCAGACTGTACTTCTATCCTTATCACCCACTTCTTTAATTCTTGGCGCATCATATGGAATGTGGAAACTGATAATTTCATGGGGTGAATCCCCTACGTGAGCCAGAGACATATATATAACGCCATCTAAAAGTTCACTTTTTGGTTTCGTATACGGTTCACTTTCACTTATAACCTTTGTTTCTATAATTTTTAGCTCTTCTTCCTTAACTTTACCCTCCCCACAACTTCCAACAATTAACACAAGTAAAATTAAAAATAAATTTTTATCTTTCATTTTAATCTCCTTACCAGGGTCATCGCCCTATGTTAAAATTTAACCTATAACCTATCTACTCCAAATAGATACTTATTTTAATTCTTTTTTCATTATAAGTCTATTCGGAGTTTTAGTCCACCATACTTTTATCATATTATCTCCTTATGAAGGTTTTGGCTCCCTTTTCTAAGGTCAATCGCTGGATAGAAAATGTTATACAAACAAATTGTAATTAATAAAATAGAGAAAAATATTTTAAAATTTTCGATAAGATTTTATAGCAACGAGATGATTATGTCAAAAAAGTTTATAACAGTGTTTCAGCAAAACTAAAATTTTAACATTTGAAGGTGTTTTTGAAAATATTTTTTCAATTTTAGGATATTAATTTACATTGTTAAGAAATAAAGTGTTATTCGAGCTTTTGAATACATCTTTTCTTGTTTCATTCCGTGTTTTTGGAAAAGCTCAAATAATTCTTTTTCACTTGGGAAGTATTGGGGGGGTGCCGAAGGAATAATATGAACAATTTCTCCATTGTGACTATATTTGAACCAATCAAACTCTGTTGTAATTGTAGTAAAAGCAAAAGCAGGTTTTAACATCTTTCTCATTAGTTTTTCTATATTATTCCAGAGATTTATTCTTTTTTCTTCTGTAATAGCCGCCATTACAACACCCCAAAGCACAACAAGATCATAATCATAAGCTGGAATTTGAAAATTTTTATCAGTAATGTCTCCTTTTATGATCTTTTGAGAATATCGGGAGCTTTTGATTAAATTCTCTTCTATTTCTATTCCTAAAAAATCAAAGCCCATTTTTTCATAATACGGGAAAACTCTTTCACCATTTCCGCAACCAACATCTAAAATTTTATTTGGTTTGAATTCATTTAAGAAATCTTCTTCTACTTCAAGAATTTTTCCCCCGCTCATTAAATTCTGTTTTTCAGGTGGAGTATTTTTTACATAATCATAATACTCCTTTTGTATTTCAAAGAGATCCTCCATCTTTATTCTCCTATAATTTTCTTAAGTTGCAATTCATTTGAAAAATATTCATATATTGCCTGCAAATAATTTAATTGTGCTTGATTATAACTTACTTCGGCATCTGTAACCTCAAGAGTTGATGAGGCTCCAGATCTATATCTTCTGTTTGCAATATCAAGCCCTAATCTTGCCTGTCGGACACTTTCTGATTGGCTTGCAATAAGTTCTTTAGATTGTGCTATTTGCAAGAAAATGTTTTGCACTTGAAGAGTAATCCCATCTATTATTTGTTTTTTTGTAAGCTCAAGTTTTTTAGTATTTTCTTCTATTTCTTTATCAGCATATTGAGTTTTTGACTCTGGTATCCACGGGTCAATGGGCATTGAAAGTTGTATACCTGTGCTCCAGGAATCAATCCATTTTCTCTCTTCGTCTGTTGATTTTTCTTTCTTATAATCATATTTGTAGTTAAAGAAAGCAGCGACAGTTGGATACTTAGCTGAAGAATTGATTTCACGGGAGATTTTCAGAGTTTCAATAGATACTTCTATACTTTTAAGATTAATATCATTAGATATAGCTCTTTGAAGAGCTTCTTCAAATGTAACATTAACAACTATATTTGTTGAATCAAGTATATTTCCATATAATTCAACTTCATCGTAGTTTGTAAGCCCAATTTGGTTTAAAAAATTTATCTTTGCAGTTTTATAGGCATTGTTGAGTTTGATTAAATTTGGCTGATTATTTTTGTATGCCACTTCAGCCCTTATTTTATCATATTCGGAAACTATACCTGCTTTATAGGCTGATTCTGCATAGTTCCACCTTTCTTTTAAACTTCTATCCAGTTCGTTTATAACTCTTATATTTTCTTTTACTAACAGGAGATTGTAAAAAGATGTTGATATAGTTGTTATAATTTCTCTTTTTTTGTCTTCATATTTTTGTTTTGATAATTCATAATTAAGTTTTTTGATTTTTGAATTGTTCATTAACTTAAAACCAGTAAAAAGAGGTTTTGTTATAGAAAGTCCAACTCCATAGTTATCCTGAAAAGCTGTTTGATTGGTTGTAACACCTGTAGGGACAAACATCGGAACAGGGACAACCTCTCCAGTGGGTATCCCGCCATTTAAAACAGGCATATTTGTTACAATTGTTCCATAAGTTGGAGTTGCAATCTTTGCATTATCAACTGTTTTTGGATCTAACAAAGTAAAAGACGCAGAAAGCGAGATCGATGGCATATACAGATCTGAAAAAGCCTGTTTGTATTGAGCTTCAGCTATTAACATATCTTTTTCAAATTGAGCTATAGAAATATTATTTTTCAAAGCAAGTTCTATAGCGTTAGATAGAGATAGAGTGGTTATTTCTGCAAAAATATTTCCATAAATTAAAATTAAAATTGTGAAAATTCGTTTCATTTTTTCCCCCTAAACGAGATTTTTATATCCAATTCCTCTTAAAATAAACTCTTTGAGTTCCTTTGTTGCTTCTTCTATTGAATAATCAATTTTGTTGAACCTTTTTTCCATAAAGAAAGAAAGAATAAATTGATTTAAGGTAATTAAAATTATTTCACCCAAAATCTGTGAATTTATATTTTTGTTTATCGAATCTTCTCTTTTTCCTTTATCTATGATTCTTGCAATCATTTCTATAGCATCCTTCCTGCAATTCATTATAAAATCCATAAGTTCTTTTATTTGTTTATCCTTCTTTTTTGCTTTTAATATTTCATTCCATACCTGTTCCGAAAAGACAGCAGAAAAAAATCTACTCGTTTCTTTGTTAAAAGTTATTAAATTTTCAATTAAAATTTCAAATGATCTGTAAAAATCAAGCTCCTTTGAAATTAATTCTTTAGAAGATAACCAGTTTTGTTTAAGCATATAAGCAACTATAGAAAGAAACAGAGTGTGCTTTTTACCAAAATGTCTATATATTGTTCCTTTTCCTATTTTTAGCTTAAAGGCTATGTTGTCCAGATTTGTTTTGAAAAAACCATTCTCAAGAAATTCTTCTTTTGCGGTTTCTAAAATCTTTTTGTCAAGTTCCGAAAGGTTTTCTAATTTTTCTAGCATTTTTTCCTCTTTTTTAAAATAAGTGGACGGACAAGTCCGTCCACTTAAAATATACTTACTTTTTAGCAAAAAATCAAGAAAATTTTACTTCTTTTTTAAGATAAAAATTTTTCATTCTCTTGTTAGTTCAATTTCATTAATAATAATTTTTAATTTACCTGAAGTTGAAGCAGGTGGATAAGAGTTTAATTCAAAATTTAATGTCTTGATTGGAAAGTCTATTTTTCGATTGACTCTTGCTCTACTATCCTGATAATCCATTCTTGATTTTATTTTTTCAAAAGGTATCCTGATTTGTTTCCATCCTTTCCAATTATCATACATTATATGTGCAAATGACTCATTATTTTTGTCAATAAGCTGTATTAAATAAGAATTATTGCTTTTTGTTCCGTATAACCAGAATTTTATTGTATTGTATTTAGTCCATATTATTTCTTTGTTGTCAAACAAAATGTTTATTCCAGCCCAGCTTGAAAAAGGAATAAAGGCTTCAATAACTAATGATTTATTTTCCATAAGTAAATATTGGTCTGAATAGTAATATTTGACTATAGCACTTCCCCCATTGTATGTGTTGATATTGTACTTTTCTATGACCTTTCTTGCTTTGGGAAGATAAAATGTTTTTTCTTCACCATCTCCAAGATAGTATTTAAGTTCATAGCTATCATTTTTAGTTATATTTGAAACTTTAATTATTATATATCTTTCAGCGGAAATGTTATGATTTGTTTCCATTAACAGTTCTTTATCATCAACGAAAATTTTGAAAACTTCGTTTTCAATATTATTTGTTACGATGAACTTTATATTTCCTCTTGCTTGATGACTTATATTTGTTGTTTCTCCTGTTTTTAGTTTAATATTCTGATTTAAAACAATTTTGTTATTATAAATATTTTTCAGTTTTATTATATATTCATAACCTGCTAAAATTTTTAAATTAAATCTGAAATCCTGATTACTAATAAAAGAAACAACCCTGTCATTTATAACAAGATAGTATTTCCCGTTATTAATATCAAAATTTTCAAAATTCATATAAGATATTTTCAAATCCTCATTGAGTGTAGTTTTGATTATTTTTGCTATCATATCATCTATTTTATCAAATATCTCTGCATCATTTTTTGAAGTATATTTTGTTTTTAGTATTTTATTTGTGGCTTTGGTCCAGATGTTGAAATTTATTGCAACTAAAGGCTTTCTGTCTTTTTTTTGCAATTGATATTCTCCGAAGATAATTACCTCTGTATTATATTTTGCAAAAATTTCTTCAGGTTTGATTTCTTTAAATTCCTTATAGATTTTATTTGCTGATTCCTTTTCTTCAATGTTTATTAATGGCACGATGCTTATAAAGTCAAATAGACTATTGAATATTATCGTTTTTATTGTTCCTGAAGCTGGGAAGTTTTTTTTGTTTGAATTATCTTTAAAGGGAAGAATCAGTAGATTTATTTTTTTTTCTACCTTGTTTGTTTCTTCTTCCGGAATAAAAACCTTATTTGTTTCTACCTCTACTATTTCTATCTTTTCTGGTTGTTGTATCTTTTTCTGGGAGCAGGATAAAGCAAATACTATACCCCCAATCATCAAAGAAAATATAATTATAAAATTCAATCTTTTTAACATACTTAAATTATAAGAGAAAAAAAATTTTTTTCAATCTTGATAACGTTAGTATATATTGTTATTTTTTAACAGAGATTTTATAAAGGTTGTTTAATTCAGAATTTATGAAACTCTTGATTATTTCTCAATCAATTATCTTTCACTTTTTATTTTTGTTAGAACAAAAATTCCAATCAAACCTGCCACTAAAACTATTATTTTGAGATAGACCTTATTTATAAAGAGAATAGAAAAGCAAAGCATAATTACAACAGTTATTATTGCTTTAATCTTGGTTTTTAATGGGATTGATTTTTTCTCAAGATATATTTTTATTTTTTGACCAAAAAGAGAATTGTTAATAAGCCAATTATAAAATTTTTTTGAACTTTTAAGATAACAAGTGGCAGATAAAATTAAAAAAGGAGTCGTTGGTAACCCAGGTACAAATATTCCAATAACCCCAAGCCCAAGAGAAATAGTTCCAAATGAAAAAAGTAAAATTTTTGCCATAAATCCTACTTAAAATATCAATATAGTATAGTATAATAAACCCTTAAATTTTTGTCAAAAAGAAAAATTTTTTTTATAATGTTTGCTTATGGAGAATAAAATAAAAGTTATAGAAAAAATGAATCTTTTGGGGGAAAGAAAAATTCCTTTTATTTTTATCATTGATTTTGAGTTATTAAAACCAATGGTCTTTAAACTTGATGAAATAAAGGAGGAAGAAATCTTTTATAACATCAATGGATTTACCAACTTTTCAA
>JAOACQ010000068.1 GCA_026417755.1 Brevinematales bacterium
CCTGAGCACGTTGAGACAGGATGTCGAATGTGCGAAGGTAGATTTTTTCATAGTCATACTTTTGAGCAAGTCACAAGGCGAAAAAGTCTTTTTCTTTTGGTGTCACCTTTTCTTTTGTGACGATTGACAAAAGAAAAGGTGTATGTTTTGATAACTTTTCAACTAAAAGTTATAATAATGTTGCTATGACAGGATGTCGAGTTGCTGTCGATTCTTGCTACAGTTGGCTAAAGCGGAAAAATTCATTTGCTTAGAAAGCAGAGACGGCTGGCGATAGAAAGCCACACCCCGCTATAAGCATTGGAATGAAATATGGAATAAAGCTCATTGCAATGATGGATAAAATAAATTTATCAACATCAGTAGGTTAAAAAAATATTTTAATAAAATTTTTATGGAAAGTTTTCAATAAATAGCAAAGTTAAGTTAACTTTAAAAATTTAAAAATAATTTGACATTTTTTTATCCAATCTTATAATAAATAATAGGATATCAATTATCAGAAAAAATTATCTATTTAAAAATACAGTTTTTGTCGAAAATATAATGAAAATTTAATTAAAAATCATAAAAGGGGTATAAATGAATCCAATCAAAAATCTACTTTCAATTTTCAATAAAAAAAAGAAAAAAGAAAAAATAAGAAAAGTTTTAATAGGGCTTCGTATCAGATCAATTTTTCTTCTCAGCTTTGTTTTACTCTTTACCAGTAGTTTATTTATAATCTTTATATACTTTATACAAAATTCTCTTATTACCAAAGAAAGAAGTCAAAGATTTCAGAATCTTACCCAGCTTCTTGAGGGGTCTTCTTCTGTATATTTATCTTACGTCGATTCAGACATACCAAAAAATGAAGTCAAGGAAAAATACCTTTTTATCTTAAACGAGGTCAATAAGTTTAAAGAACTTAATCCCGATGTTGTAAATATATTTTTGGTTGATGAGAAAGGACGTGTAAGGATTAATTATCCAGAAAATATTAAAAAATTTTCAACAGGAACTTTTAAAATAAAAGAAAAAAAGCTCACGAATATAATTGTAAAAGACATTAAAGAAAAAATAGTTGATAAAAAAGATAAAAGTAAAATTTCATACAAGCATTACCGACTTATAAGTTGCCCAGTTATTTTAAAATCCGGAGATTTAATTTTTGTAAATGAAGATTTTGACAAAACCATTGAACAACTCCATAAAAAAGGTATGAATAGTTATGAAAAAGAAAGAAGGTTTAAAGCCCTCCTATCCAAATATTCCTATCTTTTAGAAAAACAAACAAACTATAACATTCATTCATACACAATAGATGAGCTTTTTGTAGATCTTTATAAAAATATCTTCATCAGCCAGGGTAAATTAAAAGATATAAGGGACAAAAAGCTATTTGATGGAAAATGGGTAGAAAGATTAGCTAAAAACATTGACAACGCTATATCAAATAATAACTTAATAGAAGCAAAAAGGCTTGACGAACAAATCTACACTCAAATGCTTTCTATAAGGCAATATGGAGAAGATTTTAAATATCTTGGAACTATAGGTGTTGTATTTGATCTTGACCTTATAAAAAAGGATGTTTCAAGAAACCAGAAGTTTTTTATGTTTCTTTCCTCTATAATATTTCTCCTAAGTTTGCTTCTTGTCTCTTTTGCTATAGTGCACAATCTTAGAAATATAAAACTTATGGAAAAATGGGCTCTTGAAATAGCAAATGGTAACTTGAAATACAGAATCTCAATTAAAGAAAAAGATGAAATTGGAAGATTATCCGATGTTTTTCAGATGATGGTTGATGAGTTAATAGAAAAATATCATCTCGAAAAATTTGTATCATCTTCAACTATTTCGATGATTTCTCAAAACAAAGAAGGAGAAATAGACACAGGTACAATCGAAAGGAAAAATCTTGCTTTTCTATTCAGTGATATAAGAGGTTTTACAGCTTTTTCTGAAAAACATGAGCCAGAACTGGTTGTTGGAGTATTAAACGAATATTTTGAAAAACAGGTTAAAATAATAAACAGATATTTTGGAGATATTGATGATTACGTTGGAGACCAGATTATGGCACATTTCTCCGGAGAGAACAAAGCAGATAAAGCAATAAAATGCGCCATAGAAATAATGAAAGAAATCGACAGTTTCAATGAAGAGAGAAAAACAAAAAATCAACCTGTTTTTGAAATAGGTATAGGGCTTCACATTGGTGATGTAGTTACCGGCAACATAGGAACAAAAAACAGGATGGATTTTGCCTGTATTGGGGACACAGTGAATACTGCCTCAAGACTTTGTTCAATAGCAAAATCTTTTGAAATCATTGCTTCACAAAAAATTTTAATATCAGCAAAAGAAAAATTTAAATTTGAATTTATGGAACCAGTTCACCTTAAAGGAAAGGAGAAGGTTTTCCAGATAGTTAAGATTATCTGGAAATAAATATTATCGGGGGAAATAATTTCTCAATTATTTTTGAAAAAAGTTTTACTATTTTTTATAATATTTTATCCATTTTTTAAAGGACATTTATGTATAATTTACAAAATATTTTTGGTTTTAATCCAACAACCTTTATAGTCGCAGAGATAGGTATTAACCACGGAGGCAACTTTGACTATGCTAAAAAACTGATTGAAAAAGCCCGCGAAGCAGGTGCTGATGCTGTAAAATTTCAGGTATTTAAGACAGAAAAGTTTTACAATCCAAAGCTAGCAAAGAATGCTTATGATCTTTTCAAATCCCTTGAATTATCTTATGAGGAGTATTTAAAGCTATCCGAATTTGCTAATTCAATGGATCTTATTTTTTTTGGAACGCCTCTTGATTTAGATTCCCTTAAATTTCTTGATGAAATAAACACCCCTATTTTTAAAATTGCAAGTTCTGATATAAGTTGTGAACCTTTTCTTAAAGCAGTAGCAGATACTGCAAAAATATCAAAAAAAATCGTCTTTTTATCTACAGGATTTGCAAAAATGAAAATGATAAAAAGAGCTGTTTCCTTCTTTAATGATGTTAATTTATGTTTATTATACTGTGTCTCAAAATATCCAGTTCAAGCAAGTGATATTGACTTAAATGTCCTAAAAACATTCAAAGAAAAATTCTTGATGCCGATTGGTTTTTCAGATCATTCATTAAACTACATCTTTGATATTGCTGCTATTGCCCTTGGGGCAAAAATTATAGAAAAACATTTTACAACCGATAATACGATTAATTCTCTCGATCATCCAATTTCTTTAAACCCGGCAGATTTTAAAAATATGGTTAACGCAATAAGAGAAATAGAAATAGCCTTAAAAAGTGGTGAAAAAGAACTTACTGATTTTGAAAGAAAAATTGCACCTCTTTCAATGAGAAAAATGTATTTGGCAAGGGATATAAAAAAAGGTGAAAAAATATCAAAAGAAGATGTTTTACTATTGAGACCAGGTGACGGTGTTAAAATCTCGGATTATAAAAGTAGAATAGGCAAAAAACTCAAAACAGATAAACAAAAATATGAAGAAGTTTAATATACAAATAAAACCCGTTGAAGAAGATTTAATTGACACAAGCAATGTATGGTTATCATTTTCGGAAGCAAAGAGAGGATTTAACTTCACAACTTTTTCAAATAACTCAGAATTTTTACTTATTTCCTCAAAAGAGGTTATTAATATTAATTCAAATAAAACAAATTTATTTGAAGATTTTAAAAAAAATATTGAATTACCAAACATAATCTATATAAACTCTTTAAAAAAAACGATAAACTATTCAGTAAAAAGTTCCCCCTTTATTCTTCTTTTTCAAAGAAATAAAAATAATGTTATAAAACTCACTGGAACAGGAGAAATAACTTATTCAGAGGAAGATATATTGATTGGTTTTGATAGTGATTTTAACATAAATCAAGAAGAAAAACTTTTTGAATACATTTTTAACTCTCAATCTATAGCAAATCTATTTCTCAGAGAAATGCTTGATTATCTCGTCTCAAACCAAAAATCTACAAGACCATTGTTTGTTATTAACTTCACAGAACATACTGTTTTCAAATTCAAGATGCAATCAAACCTTAAGACATTATCGTTAACAATAGACATGTTAAAAAATAAGGTTGTCAAATACAACACTGAAAAATTATGGCAATTTGAAACAGTTATCCATGAAGCCCTTATGAATGCAATAACACATGGAAATGAACTCGAATCAAAAAAAGAAGTAAAAATATTTTACGAATATGGAAAAAGAGGAATAAGGATAATCATAAAAGACATGGGAAAAGGTTTTGATGTAAACAATCTATCTGTGCCAATAGGAGAAGAAGCTCTCGACATTATTTCCGGAAGGGGAATCTACTTGATGAGTAAACTATCCGATGTTCTATTTTACTCACCTGAAGGAAATGAAACTCTCATATTCTTTAATTTTTGATTTTTTCTTTTAATTGCTTTAAAATAAAATTGATATTTTTTAATTTAGTAAAGCGTTTTATTTCATTTCAGGAGGTTATATATGGCAGTGAAGATCGATATGGACGCATGCATTGGTTGTGGCGTATGTGAAGGAATTTACCCTGATTTATTTGAGATGGGTGGAGATGGAAAAGCTCACGTTAAAAATGTCTCATCATATGATTCAGGTTTAGCTCAGGATGCCTCATCACAGTGTCCTGTAAACGCAATTTCAGTTGATTAATCTCTATTATTTAAAGATGAAGGCTGGCTGTGGCTATCCAGAAGATAGATTTGCTTTGCTTTTACTTATCCTAAATTTAATACTAGCACTTAAGAATTTGAAAGAAAAGCAAATAAGTAAGTTACATAAAATCTAATGGATAGCCACAGCCAAGAATAAAATTTCAAGTTAATTAAATGGAGGAAGTTTATGAAGTATAAAATACTTGTTACAGATAAATTAGACAAAGAAGGGGTGGAAATTCTCAAAAAATTTCCCGAACTTGAAGTAATAGAAAAAGAAACACTCAAAGGAGACGAACTCAAAAAAGAGTTACAGGGATATGATGCTATAATAGTCAGAAGTGAGACAAAACTGACAAGGGATATAATTGAAGCCTCGAATGGGCTTAAGGTTATTGCAAGAGCTGGCGTTGGAGTTGATAATATTGATGTGCAGGCAGCTACAGAAAAAGGGATAGTAGTAATGAATGCACCATCTGGTAATACGATTTCCACCGCCGAACACACTTTTGCTATGATGTTAGCTTTAGCAAGAAAAATACCTTTTGCTCACGTTTCTTTAGCTATGGAAGGTAAATGGGATAGAAAAAGTTTCAAAGGAAACGAACTATATGGTAAAACACTGGGAATTATAGGTATGGGAAAGATTGGAACAGAAGTAGCATTGAGAGCAAAAGCATTTGGAATGAAAATATTGGCTTACGATCCTTTTGTATCTGAGGAGAAGGCAGAACAACTTGGCATAGAGTTAGCGGAACTTGAAAAGATTTACAAAGAGAGCGATTTTATTACAGTTCACACACCACTAACAGAAAAGACAAAAGGAATGATTGGTAAAAAAGAGATCGAAATGATGAAAAAAAGTATCAAAATAATAAATTGTGCTCGTGGTGGAATAATCGATGAAGATGCTTTGGCTAATGCCTTAAAAGAAGGTAGAGTAGCCGGTGCTGCAATAGATGTTTTCTCTAAAGAGCCTCCTTTTGAACCAAGGAATCCTCTTCTGGATGCCCCTAATTGTATTCTTGTTCCACATCTTGGTGCCTCTACCGCCGAAGCACAATTCAATGTCGCAGTTGAAAGTGCTGAAGCAGTTGCAAACTTCTTTGTCCATGGTATGATAGTTAACTCTGTCAATATGCCTTCTATAAGCAAAGAAGTCTATCAGCAGATTAAATCTTATATCGAACTCTCGGAAAAGATGGGTAGTTTTATTTCTCAACTTGTTGAAGGACAAACAGAAGAAGTTAAGTTAAGCTATTTTGGAGACATAAAAGAAACTTCTCTCATAACAAAGGCTTTTCTTAAAGGAATGTTTGAACCATTTATGGGCAACACTGTAAACTATGTTAATTCGACAATTACCGCTACATCGAGAGGAATAAAAGTAACAGAAGAAAAAGAAGAAATAAGCACAGATTATACAAATATAGTTGCGGTAGGCGTGAAAACAGATAAAGATAATATCACACTCTGGGGAACAGTCCATTCCAACAATAAAGGTAAAATAGTTAAAATAAACGACTATTACTTTGAAATCGAAACAGAAGGAAATCTTGTAGTAATCTACAATGAGGATAAGCCGGGTGTAATCGGAAATATCGGAACAATAATGGGAACACACAATATCAACATTGCTAGTATGAAGGTTGGAAGAGATAAAAAGCAAAATCTAGCCCTTACAGTTATAAATATCGATTCTCCATTAAGCGATGATGTTTATAATAAACTCAAAACTGTCCCGGGAATAAAAGTTGTGAAAAAGATAAATCTTTAAATTTAAAAGGGTGCCCATGTGGCACCCTTTTTTAAAAATGAAGGTGTTATATGAAAATAACATTAGATGCAAGAATGTATAATTTCTCAGGTATAGGTAGATATATTAAATTTTTGCTTTCTTTTTTGCCTCAATACTTCGATATTGAACTCCTTGGTTATGAAGAAGACCTTAGCAATAAAGGATTTAAATTCATCGCAATGAAAAGCCCTATTTATTCTCCACTCGAACAACTCGAACTAAAACAAAAAATAAAAAAAACTGACATCTTCTGGACACCACATTTTAACGTCCCAATTTTCAATATTCCTGCTAAATACAGGGTCACTACAATACATGATGTATGTCATTTGACAGAATACAGTGATCTTTCTTTTATTAAAAAACTATACGCAAGTTTTCTTTTCAAAAATTCTATAAAGAAATCTGATTTAGTTTTTACAGTATCCAATTTTACAAAAAAAGAATTGATCAGCAAATTAAGACTGAGCGAAAAATTTAGCAAAAAAATAAAGGTAGTCTATGAGGCTTTTGAAATAGATCTAAACCTCAAAGAAAAACCAATTGGTTTGCCTGAAAACTATATACTTTATGTAGGAAACATAAAGAAACACAAAAACATAATAGGTTTAATTAATGCTTTCAGTATAGTTTCAAAAAAATATCCTGAGCTTTTTTTAGTCCTGGTAGGTAAAAAAGATAAATTTATCTCTGGAAACATAAACATTGAAGAAATAGTAAAAGAAAAAGGTATTTCATCGAAAGTTGTCTTTACAGGTGTTTTAACAGATGAAGAACTCATTTCTGTCTATAAGAATGCAAAGCTGCTTATCCTCCCTTCCTTTTATGAAGGCTTTGGCTTACCTCCTCTTGAAGCAATGGCACACAATTGCCCTGTAATCTTATCGGATATTGAGGTTTTCCAGGAAATCTATGAGGATAGTGTAATTTATTGTAATCCAAATATTGAAGAAAATATAGCAGAAAAAATATCATTTGCCCTTGAAAATAAAGAGCTTATCGAAAAATTAAAACTTAAAGGCAAGAATAAAGTCAAAGAATTTTCTATAGAAAATATTAAAGAAAATTATCTCAAATACTTAAAATCCCTTGAGGAAGTTGCATCGTAACGCAGTGAATCGAACCATGTTGCTTGATAAGCGGAATTGAATTTATAGGAATAATTTTTCTGTCTGGAAAAACCTCCTTTATTATCCCTATAGCTTTATCATCTCTTTCCATGTCATTATAGATGGGTAACAACAGAGCCTCATTTATTATAAGAAAATTTGCATAAGTAGAAGGGAGTCTATTTCCATCTTCATCAAAAATAGCTTTAGCAAAAGGTAACGGAAAAACATTAAAATTTTTACTCAAGATATTAAATTCTTCTTCCATTTTCTTAAAATCATCATAATGTGGGTCTCTTTGATCTTCTGGTGGAGAAACATAAACTATTGTGTTTTCATTAACAAATCTTGCAATTGTATCTATATGAGAATCTGTATCATCTCCTAAAAGATGCCCATTCTGAATCCATATTATCTTATCAACCCCAAGATAATTTTTTAAGTTATTTTCGATTTCTTTTTTTGTAAATTCAGGATTTCTATTGGGAGAAAGTAAACAATTTGTAGTTGTCAAAAGAATACCTTTACCATTTGTATCAATAGACCCACCTTCAAGGACAAAATTTAAGGTTTTAAGTTTTGAATTTTTAAAAATGCCTTTTTGAAAGAGTCTCCTCGTTAACTCGTTATCAAAGTTTGAAGCAAACTTAAGTCCCCACCCATTAAATGTAAAATCAAGCACCTCAAATTCTTTTGATGTTTTAACAGTTATAGGCCCAAAATCTCTTGCCCAAGTATCGTTATAATTCAATTCAAAAAATAATACATTGCTAACATTTATTCTGTTCTCATTAAACTTTCTTTTTAAATCTTCTGTTTTAAGAGTAATAACAAGAAGTTTCTCATATTCGGCAATAGCCTTTGCAATTTCAAGATAGCATGCTTCTACCTCATCCAGTATATCAACCCAATCCGTATGTAAATCAGGCCACGCTATTAATACACCATCCTGCTTTTCCCACTCGGCGAGTAGTCTTTTTTTCATCTGTCTGCCCTATTTTTCTATATATCTTTCCGGATTTTCTTTGAATGCTTCAAGGCACTCCTGACTACAAAAGTAGTATGTTTTTCCATTCCATTCATATTTAATTGAATTTTCTTCATCAACCCGCATTTTACAAACAAAATCAAGATGCTTCACCATTCCCTCCTTCAACTTATCATAATAAAAAATTTCATTTTTGTCAACAAAGATTTTTATTTTATTGGAGTATAAACCATTTCACTGCCTACAACAATCTTTCCTTCTTCTATAGCAAGAACTGGTTTTGCTTCTATCTTGATTTTTTTCTTTGAGTCATCTGGCATCGTTACATCTACGCTTGATTCAAAAGGTTTTGGACCTGGAAAAGCAAAAGCTATCCTATAAAATCTTGAAATATCAACTTCTGTAATTTTTATCCTTTTACCAAAAATAGTAAATGCAACCTCAAAAGCAACCTTTTCAACCTTAACGTTTATTCTATTTGAAACACTATCATAAATTACTGAAACCTCTCCATAAGCTGGAGTTGAATAACTCAACTTCGGAGTCTTTAAAGAAACAGTTACATCTGCTTGAAATTTTGCCCTGTTAGGAGTAAGAACAAGTTTCGGATTTTGAACAAGCCAGTGAAACTCCCCCTTTATACCAGAAACATTAAAAGGTTCTGATTTTTCAATATCTCCAATAGCTGCCAGAAATTTATTCAAGGTATGCTCTCTTATCACTATGCTTGCATCAGCTTCACAAAATAGCAAATTAAAACTAAAAACAAAACACAATAAATAACCAAAAATTTTCATAAAAATCCTCCACGACTTTCAATATAATACATTATAGAGAATAAAAATAAAAGAATCAATTTTGAAAGAAAAATACCTTACTCTAAAAACCAGGCAAGTGCATATATCAAAGCTGCATTCCAGTTGATAGCAATCTCATTAACCTCATAATTTGCTTCAACATCAACCCAGCTATTTGCATTAGGCCAACCACCTCCGACAAGTCTTCCTGGCCAAGCCTTCTTGGTTGCACCAGATGTCCTATCATGTGGATATTGTGGAGGATTATAACCAAGACCAGTTACAAAAGATCTGCCATAATAATTTCTTCCAAAAAGATGAGAAATAGCATCTAGTGCCGTTTCCTTATAGACCTCATCCTGTTTTAATTTATAGGCAGAATGAAGAATAACAACCTGCCTTGCTACAGAACCATTGCACCCCCAGTAATAACTTTCTCCCAGAGGCCTACCATAACCATGTTTATTTCTGTTACTGACTATTTGATTGGCAACAGAGATTAAAGCATTACTTATTGAAGTTACAAGAGAATTATTTTTACCACTTCTATTTGCAAATAGATAGCTTATCATTCCAATATTCTTTACACTTGACCAGTCAAAATCAATATCTATCTTATTTTGTTCATTGTTTGCCCTTGTTTCAAAATCTGTAAGATACTCACTATCACCAAGAGTAACCCACATTTCAGATGCTGCCCAGAGCCTATCATCAGTATCACCCGTCTTATAACCACCAGTAGAAAAGGCACTATCTGATGGGTCTATATTATTAGTATTATTTTTGAGATAGTTATATGCTCTTTTTGCTGCAGTTATACATTTATTCGTAAAATTTGCATCATATGGAGCAAAAATTCTTGCAGCCATAGCAAGCATGGCGACAAAATCTGCCGTTGCTGCTGTACTAAAAGGACAAAAATATCTCGTTTGCGTTTCAGCTTCTGGCATTATAAAACCACCAAAATTAAGTGTACTTAATTTGTGTGATACTCTTCCAGTTCCATCAGGATATTCCATCTTAAGCAGCCATTCTATTTCCCATTTTATTTCATCAAGATAATCTGGAATAGAATTATTCTTCTCATGAATATCAAGGGTTATATTTGTAAGTTTATCCTTAAAATGCTCCCACGCAAGAAACATTACACCAACCGTTACCCCAGCATTAACAACATATTTATTATAATCCCCGGCATCATGCCAGCCACCAGTTCCATCTTTTGTTGTGTTATTACTATTTATATAATAAAGATTGCCATCATTCTTATGACAAACACCATGAGAATAAGTTATTCCATTATAAGTATAACTTACATTTGTCCCACATCTCCAAAGATACATTCCCATCATACAAACCTTGAAAGGTTCATTATAAATATCACCACCTATTTTAAAGAGCGGAGATAATCCTACTCCCTCAATATAAATTGAAAATTCTCCTTCAGTCTTAAAATCTGAAAAATCAAGTATAGTAAGATTTTCCTTTGTATCACTATTATAAACATTTTTTATATTATTTCCAGTATAAACAACATCATTAGTGTTTGTCCCATTTATAATCATAAAAGAGCTGCAACTGCCAGCAAAACTTGCTTTCTTTTCAGCATTTGTTAAAAATCCAATAGTATTAAGCCTTATACGACTAGATACAAAAATACCTCCTTTAGAACCACCTTCTTCCTTCATAGAACACCCCAAAAACAAGAATAAAAAACTAAAAAATAATAATTTTCTATACATAATCACCTCCTCTTAAAGTTAACGATAACATATAGTTGTTTAAAACAGGGTTATCAGCTGATAACCCTGAGTAATTTAACCCATTATAACTTCCACTTTATGTGTTTTACTATCTTTAAACACAGGTAAAATATTTGTCTCTATTTCTTTACCATCTACTTTAATTGTTTTCACTCCTTTTGAAACGTGAGATGGATTTTTAAGTTCTATCTCGTAGAATGAACCCCTGTAGAATCTACTAATTGTATATCCATCCCAATCTTCTGGAATACATGGATCTATCTTAAGTCCATCAAAATCAGGCTTTATACCAAGAATATACTGCGAAATAACTACAAATGTCCATGAAGCTGTCCCGGTAAGCCAGGAATTTTTACCTTCTCCATGCCTTTTTGCATCTTTTCCGGCAACCATCTGGCAATACACATATGGTTCAACCTTCCTAATTTCACTTTCATCCTCAAGATAAGCAGGTGTAATCTTTTTATATGCCTCAAAAGCTCTCTTACCCCTACCTATCACTGTCTCTCCAGCTATAACCCAGGGATTATTATGGCAAAATATTCCTGCATTTTCTTTATACCCAGGTGGATAACTTGAAATTTCACCAAGTTCTACATAATAACGTGTAAAAGCTGGGTTATTCAATACCATACCATACTTTGTATCGAGATATTTTATACATGAGTCAAGTGCCATTTTTGCCTTTCCATCTTCAACCCCTATACCTGCCATTGTACAAATTCCCTGGGACTCTATGAATATCTTACCTTCCTCACATTCTTTGCTACCTACCTTTCTGCCAAAATCGTCATATGCTCTTACAAACCATTCTCCATCCCATCCATATTTAAGAATAGTCTCTTTCATATCTTCACCTGCCTTCTTTGCCCAATCTGCCTCCTTTGGATCGCCCATTCTTTTACATATCTCAGCATAGTCGGGAGTAGCAAGAACAAAAAGTCCAGCAATAAAGACTGATTCTGCAACCTTTCCATCTTTTGACGTTGTAGTCTGATAAGACTCATCAGGTGTAGTTGAAAAACAGTTGAGGTTAAGACAATCATTCCAGTCAGCTCTGCCAATCAATGGCAATTTGTGAGGCCCCAAATTGTTCGTAACATGGTGATATGCTCTCTTAAGATGCTCAAATAAACTTGCCTTTTTATTCTCGTCATTATTAAAAGGAATCTCTTCTTTCAGGATTGACCAATCTCCGGTTTCTTTAATATAAGCAGCGGTTGATAAAATTATCCATAGAGGATCGTCATTAAAATTACCCCCTATATCGTTATTACCTCTTTTTGTTAAAGGTTGATACTGATGGTATGCTCCACCATCTTCCAGCATAGTTGAAGCAAGATCCAAAATTCTTTCCCTTGCTCTATCCGGAATCTGATGGACAAACCCAAGCAAATCCTGATTTGAATCCCTGAAACCCATACCCCTACCGATACCGGATTCAAAGTATGATGTGCTTCTTGACATATTAAATGTTACCATACATTGATACTGGTGCCATATATTCACAGTTCTTGCAAGTTTTTCATCATCATGCTTAAGTTGATACTTTGAAAGTAAATTATCCCAATGATTTTTAAGAGTCATAAAAGCTTTTTCTACACTTTCTACTGTCTTAAATCTCTCTATAATTTCATAAGCTCTTTTTTTGTTTATTACATTCTTTGAAGCCCATTTTTCATTTTCCGGATTTTCTACATAGCCAAGAATAAATATAAAATCTTTCTTTTCTCCGGCTTTAAGTTCAACCTCAATATAATGAGAGGCAACAGGTGCCCATCCATCTGCCACCGAATTCTTTGAAACACCTTTTAAAACTGAATCAGGTTCATGAAAACCATTATACATTCCAATGAAACTGTCCCTATCAGTATCAAAACCATTGATAGGTTGATTCACAGAATAAAAGGCAAAATGATTTCTCCTTTCTCTATATTCTGTTTTATGATAAATCACCGAACCTTCAATTTCCACTTCACCAGTTGAAAAGTTTCTCTGAAAATTGGTTTGATCATCCCATGCATTCCATAAACACCATTCGATAAAGGAAAAAAGTTTAAATTTTCTTGGTTTATTATCCTTATTTTCAAGGGTTAACTTTTGAATTTCTGCATTTACAGAAAGTGGAACAAAAAATAAAACTTCACACCCTATTTTGTTTCTTTCGCTTACAATCCTCGTATAACCAAGCCCATGATGGCATTCATATTTATCTAGATCTTTTTTTACCGGTTTCCAGCCAGGAGACCATATATCTCCGTTATCATTGATATAAAAATACCTACCACCACTATCAAGTGGAACATTATTATACCTGAATCTGGTAATTCTTCTAAGTCTTGCATCTTTGTAAAAAGCATAACCACCGGCTGTATTTGAAATAATTGAAAAGAATTCTTCACATCCAAGATAATTAATCCATGGATATGGAGTTGCTGGAGTAGTTATAACATACTCCTTTGCAACATCATCAAAATAGCCAAATTTCATAAATAACCAACCTCCTCTCTTAATTTATGTTCTTGCTTCTTTTATGTGAAATTTATAGAAATTAAAAACACCTCTTGTAATCTCATCAAAAGCAACGGCAAGCAATGCCCCTATAACTCCAAGTTTCAAACTGAAAATAAAAATATACCCTAGGAGTAGAATATAAATAGTCCCAAAAATCTGAGTATTCATAGCCCACTTTGTATCACCGAGCCCCTTAATTGATTGACCATTTATAACATTCATAGCCTTTGGAAACATAATCAAAATCATATAAGGGACAAGATGAATAAGGCTATCTATTTTTTCTTTTTCAGTGATAAATATCCTAAATAATTTATCAGGAAATGTCAAAATAAATATAGAAAAAATTAAACAAATAATAATGCTATATATCAAACCATATTTATTAACCTTTTTGATCTTTTCTTTTTCTCTTCTTCCTCTATATTCACTCACCATTATTAATACACTTATTGCCGCACCCCAGTAGAAAGCAAGAGAAATATTAATTATGTTGTTTATTACACCCGCATATCCAGAATACATTTGATTAATTCTGTTGAGTATAAATAATAATCCTGCTTGCCCGCTTTGCCATAATATCCCCTCAATACCCATAGGTAGACCAAGTAGAATCATATCCTTGAAAAGAACTATATTTGGAGAAAATATCTTCTTTACTTTTATCTTAAAATCTTTCTGTGAGAGTAAAATAATAAACAAAGAGATATCACCAATAATATTGCTTATAGTCGTTCCAAGAGCAGACCCGGCTATACCCAACTCCGGAAATCCAAATTTACCAAATATCAAAATCCAATTTAATAGAATATTAAAGATTGTCTTTATCAATATTACAATAAAAACCGGTAGAGTTCTACCAAGCCCCTGAATTATTGCTCCACTGGTTATTCCAAGACCAAAAGTTAGAAATGAAAAAGATAAAATCCCAAGATAATTAGTCCCAAGTTTAAGAATCTCTCCTTTTATACCCATCAGTTCGAGAATAAATCTTCCACATAAAAGCCAAAAAATTAAATAAATAAAAGATAAAATCTGATTAAAAAATAAGGCATTTTCGCCATATTTTTCGGCCTTTTTTCTATTATTTGCTCCAATAGAATTAGAGATAATTATGGTAAGCCCCTGAGATATCGACCAATAAAAAGAAAGAGATATAAAATAGGGTGCAATAGCATTTGTCAAAGCTGACAAACCTTCAATTTTGTAATTTCCAACAAAAGCCATATCAGTAAAAGAAAAAATATTCTGCACAAGCATTTGTAACATAACAGGAAAGCCAATATATATCATCTTGCGGCTTATTTTTCTGTCCAAAATACGCCTCCAACCATCAAACATTTTAACATATAAAATGAAAAATATCCAGTTTAAGCACTATAGTGCGTAAAGCTGAAATATCCATATTTTGAATATTTACAAAAAATATACTATAATGATAAATAAAAATTTTAAGAGGCATATATGGATATCTTTTTTCTTAGAAGTTTCTTTGGACTTTTTTATTTAACATTCCTTCCGGGTTTTATTCTGATTAGAATTTTAAAATATGAATCCAGTTTGATTAGAGAGATATTTGTTAGCTTTGGTTTAAGTCTTCTTATA
>JAOACQ010000092.1 GCA_026417755.1 Brevinematales bacterium
CAATTGTACTGGCCGATAATCCATATATACCGGGCAAGTCAATAACTTCAAACAATACACCTTCGTATTCAAAAAAACCTTCCTTTTTCTCCACGGTAACACCTGCCCAGTTTCCAACATGCTGCCTTGAACCAGTAAGTAAATTAAACAGGGTAGTCTTCCCACTGTTTGGGTTTCCCACAAGAGCTATTCTATATTTATTCATAACAACTCCACAAAAATATGCTTTGCTATATTCTTTCTGAAAGAAATATTTGTCCCCATTGTCTGCACAGAAATAGGATCCCCCATGGGGGCATCTATCTTTCTTATTATCTCTTTACCTTCTCTTATACCAAGTTCAAGAAGCCTCTGCCTTAAAACGGGACTTCCACTTATTTTGACAATTATTCCTTTCTCTCCTGGTAAAAGTTCATCAAGTTTTTTGGTCATTTCTTCCTCATAAATTTTATAATCTTTGTAAAAGTTTCTTCAGAAATTATATGTTCTATCTTACAGGCGTCTTTTTCAGCATTTTCGGTAGATACACCAAGTATCTCTTCCAAAAATTTTTTCAATATATTATGCTTCTTTAATATTTGTTTCGCTTTTTCAAGGCCCGAGGATGTTAACTCAATATATCCATACGGTTCTTGAATAAGAAGATTCTCATTTTTTAATTCCTTGATGGCCTGAATTACAGAAGGTTTTGATACCGCCAACTTTTCTGAAATATCTTTTATTCTTGCAACTTTCTTGTCAAGACAGAGTATATAAATAGCCTCCAGATAATCTTCAAGACTCTGCGTCATTGTTAACTCCAATTAAAAAAGTTAGTTTATACTAATCATTATAGTAAACAATAACTATTTTGTCAAGTTTAACTATTGAAAGAAAGTTTTTGTTGATTTTTCACTCCTGTAGATAGGGAAAAATGAAGTAAAATTAATTGAACTATTTTCGGCAAATTATCTACCAAAATTTTTTTATAAGCAAGAATTGCAAATTAACTCATTAATTATCAAGAAGATAAAAGTATAATAAAAATTTTTATTTTACAATAAGAATCATTCCATTCACTTTATTTTTTTCAAGTTTTTTCAAGGCTTTTTCTGCCTCATCTTTACTTTTGAAGTATCCTATTCTAACCTTTATCCATTTTGTGCCTTTTGTAATTTCTTCTGTTGTAAATACTGGAAAACTTTCCTTTCTCAATAATTCATAGATTTTTAAGGCATTTTTTTCATCTTTGAATGCCCCTACCTGTATATAATATCTTTTATTTTCTTCAATAATTTCTCTTGAAGAGAGACTAGAAGAACTGGCATTCACATCAATCACAACCTCTTTTTCCATTACTTCAAAATTGGTGTTTTGTATGGATGATGAAGCAACACTCTGAACACTTGAAAAACTTGAACTAAAAGTAGGGAGAGGTGGATATTCTTCCGGTTCTGAAATTATAAACTCATTATCAAGATTTGTTACTGATTTATCTTTAACCTCTTTTTCAACAATTTTATCTTCATAAGGTGGTATTTCTATTACATTTGTTACCGGAACTACAACTTTGTTTGTTATTGTTACTTCATTTGTTTTGGTTATAATGACAATGTTGGTAGAAGTGACATTTGAATATGCCCCTTGTGGAGTTATCAATGCTGACGAAGAAGAGATATTTGACTCTCTTGATGCCATTATGGCTGGAGATTGTGCTTCTCCTTCATTGCTAATAGATAAAATCTGCTTTGAAGAATAAACTTTATTCGTTGAAATCTTTGGATATGGTTCTTCTTCATCAACTATTTTGCCATCCCCTATTTTAAGAATTGTGATTTTTGCATATGTTGTTCCCTTTCTTACAAAACCAAGCTCCTCGGCAGCTATTCTTGAAACATCAAGTATTCTATTGGCTACAAAAGGTCCTCTATCATTTATAATGAGTTTTGCTTTCCTTCCATTTTCAAGGTTTTCAACCATTATTTCTGTACCAAAAGGCAATTCTTTATGGGCTGCTGTATATTTATTCGGATCAAAAATCTCCCCACTGGCAGTCTTTTTACCTTTAAATTCATCCCCATAGTATGAAATTGTTCCATAAAGATATTTCGGATATTGAGAAAAACCATAGTTAACTGCTAAGATAAAAAGCAATGTATAGATAAATTTTTTCATTCTATTCCTCCATATAAAGCCAGTTATTGACTATATCGGAAGAAATAGAAAATTATTGAGAAAACTGACAAAATCTCCTTCCTCTATAACTATATTGAAATAAAAGAAAAAAAATGATATAATTATTTAAAAGGATATTTTTATGGAAGATATTTCAAAAATAAGAGTAAGATATGCAGAAACTGACCAGATGGGTGTGGTATATTATGCAAACTACTTTGTATGGATGGAAGTAGGCAGAACAAACTTACTCAGAAATAGTGGCTTAAGTTATAAAGAGCTTGAGAAAGAAGGTTATGCCCTACCGGTCCTCAAAGCATACGCAGAATATTTAAACTCTGCACATTATGACGAAGAGGTAATAATAAAATCAAAATTCAAAGGATTACAGGGGCCTAAGTTTACAATCGAATATGAAATATATGATACAGAAAACTCTTTGCTTGTAAGAGGTTATACAGAACATGTTTTTATCTCAAAAGAGACGCGCAAAGTGGTAAAACCCCCAAAAAAATTTCTTGAATTAATAAAAAAGGAGGCATAATCTGAAAAGAAAAGATAACATCTCTACACCAAAAAAGATATTTTATTACAAAAAAAGAGAAAAGATAAAACGCCAAAAAGTAAAACAAAAAAAAGAAAAGCAAAAATTCAGACTATCCCACATAGATAAGAATTTTGTCCACTTTTTATCTTTGAGAAGAAAAACTTTTTTAACTATTATAATGAAATTTTTCAGTCGTGTTGGTGATGGCCAGATCTGGTTTTTACTGTGTGTTTTATTCTTCTTTATAGATTTTACTACAGGACTTGCATTAACCATCGGTTTAATACTTCAGGTCATTCTTCAACAATTTTTTAAAAGAATCTTTGTAAGAAAAAGGCCATATGAAAAACACGAAGAAATTACAAAAGTTATTAATCCACCGGATAAATTTTCTTTCCCATCTGGTCACACAGCTGCTGCCTTTACCATTGCTTTTATTTTTTATTATTTATATCCGGTTTTGTTCTTCCCTTTCCTATTTGTGGCAATAATTATAGGTTTTTCAAGAATATATCTAGGACTGCATTATCCTTCTGATGTATTAGCCGGTGTTTTGCTTGGCTTTATAAGTTCAAGACTTGCCATATTGTTAACAGATTTAATCGAAAGTATCAAGAGCCTTATATGATTGACTTTGTAAAGTTAGGTGAAATAGCTCAAACAAAAAAAATAATAGAAAAAACAAAAAATAATCTTTTTACAATAAAATTGAACCAAAACTATGTACATAGCATATATGACCCATACAAAGAAGCGGAAAGACTCATTAAACCTTTAGAAGAAACAAATCCAGAAGAAACATTAGTAATCATCTTTGGAAGTGGACTTGGTTATCATATTGAATTATTAGAAAAAAAAGGCTACAAAAATGTAATAATTATAGAATTGAATAGTGAAATCTTTGAAATTTTTAAGAAAATCTATAGGTTACCAGAAAACTATTACTTACTTTCTCCAGTAGATAAAATTGAAAAGATTGATTCAATTTTTTCTATATATGATATTCAAAATTTTAAAAGAATAAAAACAATCCAGTTAAGAAATGACTATTCAAAGGAGTTATATAAATCATACGAAGAAAGAATCCAAAGACTTCTCGAGGTTAAATTAGGAGATTTCAGCACAAGAATGAAATTTGAAGAGATATGGTTTATTAATATTCTTAAAAATATCCATTTTCTCAAAAATAGTGTAGAAAGCCAAAAATTATTTGGCATTTTCAAAAATCTACCTTTTCTCATAGTATCAGCAGGCCCATCATTAAAAGACTCGCTTGAATATATAAAAAAAATTAAAGACTACGTTATTATAGTCGCTGTTGATACGGCTATTTTACCATTATATGAAGCAGGAATACCCCCTGACTTTATATATTCTCTCGATTCACAGATTTATAACTTAACTGACTTTCTAATGATTGATGAAAAATTTTTATCCCAAACAAACTTGATTTATGATGTAGTTTCAAGTCCGGGTTTACAGGTTTATTTTGAAAAAATCCGAAAATATTCCGGTCAGAGATACAATTTTGTATCAACCACAGCACATCTTGATTTTGACTACAACAACAATCCCTTCTTTATCAAAAATGAATTTGTTAACTGGATAGAAAATAAGATTTCTTTAAGGTTTGGAGATATTGAAACAGGTGGCTCTGTTTCTACTTCTGCCTTTCACTTCTCTTTCCTTTGTGGTGCAAACCCCATTATTTTAACCGGTCAAGATCTTGCTTATACCGATTTGGTCTCTCATACCCCTTCTTCTTCTCATTTCTACAGACTACTTTCAAAAACAAACCGTCTTTCTCAAATCGAAAGTTTGTTTTTATCAATCATAAAAAAAAGAAAGTTAATCGAAAAAGATTCTCTTACTCAAGATAAAGTACTCACAGATTTTGTTCTCAACAATTTTAAAGGATGGTTTGAAGAATCAGCTAAAAATATTCTCAATTTTCAAAAGAATATAAACCTAATAAACTCTACACTGAAAGGCACAAAAATAAATTATTTTACATCTATACCCTTAGACAAACTACAAAATATTATCCTAAGAGAAGGAGAAAAAATAAATAAAGAAACAATTTTTAACTTTTCCTTGATAGAAGTGAATAAAATTGATAAAATATTATTGGAAATAAAAAAGTTAAAAGATTTTGTTTCAAAACTACCAGTTAAACAAGAGATTTTTTCTACCATAGAAAATTCTGAATTTTATTTTCTCAACAGATATTTTATGAAAGAAAGAATCATATTTGAAAGATATGCAAAATTTGAAGAAAATAACATTTGTAGAAAATTAAATAGACTTTTGAAAAACTTAGAGGAATTATATGTCAGATAGGTTAATTGATGAAATTGAGGACTCAATATTTATTATTTATGCAAACAAACCCAGCTCCCATGTATATCTCATAAAGGGAAGTAACAAAAATATTCTTATAGATACAGGAACAAAATCTAACTTTAGCAGAATAGTAGAAGCCCTTTCTAAAATAAGCCTCAAAGTCACAGACATCCATCTCGTAGTGTGCACCCATGAACACTATGATCATATTGGCGGCATAAGTTTCTTTTATAATCATTCCATACTTGCAGCAGATAGATTTGCCGCTACAAAGATCGAACTTCAGGATGAATATGTTATACATTCTGTTTATCATGGAGAAGAAGTCGAAAAAACAAAGATAAATCTCTGGCTCGAAAATTTAGTGGTATTTGACATAGGAAACTACAAGTTGAAAGTAATACATACACCAGGACATACATCAGGATCAATCTGCCTTTATGAAATGACCAAACAATTTCTCTTCAGTGGTGATACAATATTTAATGGAGGAATAATATCAAAAATTTCAGACTCTGGAAGTTATGGGGATTATATAAATTCCTTAGAAAGACTATCATGCTATAAAATTTCAAAAATATTCCCGGGGCACGGCAAAATATGTATTGATCCACAAAACTCCATAAGTGAATCAATTGAAAAGGCAAAAACAAAACTTACAGAAGAAGTTGAAAAAATCAAAAAGGAGCGAAGATGTTAGGCACAATATTATTTTTAACATTATTGTTTTCAGCTTCTCAAACTTTTGGAGAGAATACTAATTTTCCAGTAGAAAAATGGGAAACAAACAATCTCCATTATAACCCTGATATATATTACAACCTGGGTGTATATTATATAACTAAAGAAGATACAGCAAAAGCCATCTTAAACCTGAAAAGAGCATTTTTACTTTCTCCAGAAGATAAAAAGATAAAATCCCTCTTAGATAGAGAAAGAAAAAAACTTGATATTCCAATAATATCATATGAACCTTCAGTTGTAGAAAAATTCTTCAGTCTTCCTTTTACAATTTTTTCGATTAATGGATTGTTTTTATTTGGTATTATACTTCTATCTAGTGGAAGTATAATAATCTCTATTAACCTTTCCAAACTCATCCCAAACAAAATACTATATGATAAAAGAATTTTTATAGCTGGCATAATAATTTTTATAATTGGGTTAGTATATTGTATTGCCTCTTTTATCCGTTATAACATTACTTTTAACAAAAAAGAAGCTGTAGTCTTAACAAACGAAATTCTTTATGATATACCTTCTTCAGATGGTATAAAACTTTTGGAACTCAAAGCTGGCACAGAAGTTAAAATAACTAAAATTGAAAATGAATATTATTTAGTTTCAACATTATCAGGCAAAGAAGGATATATAAAAACAAACTCAGTAGAAAGGTTATGGAAATGAAAGAGTTAATAAAATTACTAAACATTTTTGAAAAATATTTAGGTAAAGAACTTGGAAATGATTTTCAGATAATAATTCTTGCAATATTGATACTCTTTATAATTGTTCTTACAGGATGGCTTATATTTTCGATTTTCCATGTTAAAAGTATAGAAAAAATCTTACATCACAAATTAAAAGATAAAGAATATAAAGAAGTAATCGATCTTGCTCATGAATTTATAGAAAAGAAAAAAAAGAAAAAAAAACATGAAACTTTAATGGTCTTATACTATCTTGCCTCAGCATATGAAAGTACCGAACACTATACAAATGCTCTCAAATTCTATGAAGAAATCTTACTTCAACATCCTAAAAAGGACAAATTTTATAGAAATTTACTCATTAAGATGGCAAAGATCTATGAAAAACAAAATAAAACTAAAGAGGCAATGGCGTATTATATAATGGTTCTTGATAGTGATGAATATAACATTGATGCTCTTTATGGTATAGGTAAACTCCACTTCTTTTCCGGTAATACAAAAAGGAGTCTTGACTACTTTGAAAAGATTTTACTTAAGAAGCCAAATTTACTTGATGCAAGAAAATTCTATGGGAAAGCCCTCCTTGATACTGGTTTTTATCAGGTTGCTTTAAGCCAATTTGAATTCATAATTAAATATTATCCTGATGATCCAGAGGTTTACTACTTAAAAGCAAAAAATGAAGAGAGTTTAAAAAAATATAACGAAGCAATAAAAACTTATAAAACCCTTCTCAAAAAAGAATTTAATGAAGAAAAAATGCTTGAAAAAACCACAAACATAAATTTTATAGACATTAAAGAAGAGGTAAAATTAACAATAATAAGACTTATGATAAAATTAAAAAAATATGACGAAGGGCTTACATATATTACTGATTTCTTATCTGCCCCTGGAAAGGATGAAACAAAACTTGAGCTTTTGTATCTATATGGAAATATTCTCTGGAATAAAGGAGAAGAATTTCAGGCACTTAAAAATTTTGAAAGAATATATATGATGAAACCAGACTTCAAAGATGTAGCATTGTTTTATGAAAGATACAAAAAGATTCTTCCACACACATATCTTTCAAACTATTTTACAAATTCAGAAGAATCACAGTTTGAATCAATTTGCAAAAAAATTCTTGGGAAACAGATTTTTAACCTTATTTATAAAAGCAGTGATTTTTATGTATTTGCAAAAGGTCCTTTTGCTGTTATTTTCTATCGACATATTGAGCCTATCCCTTTCAGTAAACTTACGGATATGGAAGTAATCATCAATACCCAAACAGTTCCAATATCAAATGTCGAAATCTATTCAATATCAGGAGTAAGGGAAGACGCATACAATCATTTTTTACTCAAAAAATCGCACTTAATAGAAGCAAATGAATTCATAAAAACAATAAGAGAACTTTTTTAAAGCTATATCTGGAGGAAATCCTTGATCTCGGATGCTAAGGAATTTTTTACAAAAGATTGTATAAATGACATAAAAGAAATAATAGCAAAAAATAACTATAACGAAGTCGTATTTGTCGGTAATCTTTCCAGAGAAGGACTTGTTTCTGATATTGAACCGATAACCTATGGAAATGAAAATGCAGCCCCAGTTATAATGATGGATGCCCTTCAAGGTGATGTTCTTATTCACAACCACCCTTCTATTGGCAAAGAAAAAATTTCAAACCTTCTTCGTCCTTCAGAAGCAGATATTTCTATCGCTTCAGAACTCGCAAACAAGAGAATAGGATTCTATATAATAGATAACAACTGTGAATGGGTAAACATCGTCAACAAACCTGAGCCAAGATATTACCTTAATAACACAGAGGTGCTTTCCATTTTTGAAAGTGGCGGACTTATTGAAAAAAATATTTCCAACTTTGAATCAAGAAAAGAACAAGTAGAACTCGTAAGATTAATTATCCAAACGATTAATGACTCAAAAATATTAATATCAGAAGCCGGGACAGGCACAGGTAAATCTCTATCCTACCTTATACCTATAACCATATGGGCAGTAATGAATAAAAAAAGGGTTATTGTTTCAACCCAAACAAAAAATCTACAACAACAAATTGCACAAAAAGATATGCTCATAGTAGAAAAAATTATAAAAAATTACCTCGATAAACCTTTATATTATTCTGTATTAATCGGAAGAAACAATTATCTTTGTAAATACAAACTCGAAGAACTAATGAAGGATAACGAGAAAAGAGAAAGTCTATTTGAAGAAGAAAGTGATATACAGACTCTTCTCTCCATAAAAGAGTGGAGTGAAAGAACACAGGACGGTATAATAACAGAAACAGACTTAAAAATAAAAGAAGAAATAAGGGAAGAGATTTCAAGTGAAGGAGAAAGTTGCCAAAGAAAAAAATGCCAATTTTATAATAATTGTTTCTATTATAAAGCAAGAATGGAGGCTGAAAAATCAAATTTAATTATAGCCAACCATTCACTCGTCTTCAGTAGTATTGATGAAGAAAGCAAAAGAATAAGTCTCCCTTTCTTTTCTGGAATTGTTTTTGATGAAGCCCATCATATTGAAGATAATGCATTAAAATCTTTGGCTAAAGATTTCTCCATTCAATCTATAAACTATCATCTAAGAAAAATCTTTCATTATTACAAAGACAGAGAGATTGGCTTACTTCCTCTTCTATTCAAAAAAGCAGGACTTTATTATCTAGAATTTGAAGAAAAATACAAACAATTAATCTCATTGGTGAACGAAATATCAAAACAGCTTAACAACTTTCTTAAAGAGAATATTGAAAATACAGGGACTCAAACGATTGACGCAGAATTTATACAAAGTATAAAATACAAAACACTTCTTTTCAACCTTGAGGATATAATAAAAAATATCAACAAATTTACAGGTTTTTTTCAAAAATTTGAAGAAACAATTGTAGAAAAAACTTCAAACCCATCCGCAATCGATACAATAAATTACATAAAGTATAGAATAAGACGTATTGAGGAACTTGAGTCTATATTTAACCTTATCTTCAAAACAGAAAATGAAATAAACTTTGTAAAATGGATAGAAACCTCAAAAAAGAACATTAAATTCTGTTATAGTCCTCTTGAGGTTGGAGATTTTATCGCTAACTCTATTTTCTCAAAGAAAGATTTTACTATTTTCACCTCAGCAACACTATCTATCTCTGGAAAATTTGATTTCTTTAAGAATTCTGTTGGTTTACCTCTGGTCACAAATAAAGAGAAAATCGAAGCTATATTCCCTTCCCCTTTCGACTATGATAATCAAGCATTGATTCTCATACTCAACAAAAATCTTGAACACCACAAAACTTCACAAGAAAAATTAAATCTCATCAAAGAATTAACACTTATTAGTGAAGGTGGAACATTAATTCTTTATACTTCTTACAAACGTATGAATGAAAGTTTTGAGCTCTTAAGAGATGCCTTCATAAACGCCGGTCTTGTAGTTGGTAGGCAAGGAAATGAATCACGAAATATTCTACTTAAAAAAATGAGGGAGATAAATAATTATGTGCTTTTTGCTACTTCAAGTTTCTGGGAAGGTATAGATATCAGAGGAGACAATCTACGAATGGTTATTATAGAAAAAATCCCTTTTGATTCTGTTGACGACCCACTATATAATGCAAAAGTAAAACTCCTTGAATACAAAGGCTTAAACCCATTTATTTCATATTCTCTTCCAAGAGCAATTCTTAAACTCAAACAGGGAATGGGTAGGCTCATAAGAAGTAAATCAGACAAAGGCATCATCACAATACTTGACAACAGGATAATCCACAAATCATATAGCAAATCATTTATTAACTCAATACCTGGCGGAAAAATTATAATAGGAGATGAGAGAACTCTTCTTAATGAAGCTGAGGATTTTTTTATCAATAAATTTTAAACCTCTACTATATCTCCTTCTTTAGCAACAAAAGAATCTTTGAACTCATTTTTTGCAAGTTGTTCTATATTAAAAGCATCTAC
>JAOACQ010000089.1 GCA_026417755.1 Brevinematales bacterium
GCTCTAACCGTTGAGCTATGTCCACCAGGCTCTGCGCCTGACAGGAGTCGAACCTGTGGCCCACAGCTTAGAAGGCTGTTGCTCTATCCAGCTGAGCTACAGGCGCACAATCGGGGCGAGAAGATTTGAACTTCCGACCCCCTGCTCCCAAGGCAGGTGCGCTAAACCGAACTGCGCTACGCCCCGGCATCATCTATCAATACCTATAATTTTACCCTATTATTTTACAAAAAAAATAAAAAAAAGTCAATTTTTGGATTGATTTTTATTATCTTTCGTAAATTTGAAATTTTTGAATTATAAAAATATAATTAAATAGTTAATTTTAAAAAATAGGGGGTTATATGGAAAATCTTGTTAGATTAACTGCTTTACAAATAATTATTCCAACTGTTTCAACGGGGCTTCTGGCTGGAGGAACTTTACTATTTTTCTATATTTATAGTCTTTATAGATCCAAAGTTTATTTTGCCATTGCTCTGTTTGGACTTCTTGGAATGCTATTCGTTGGTAGTGAAGCAGCTATTCTATTCATAGGTGGCCAATACAAAATGATAGAATTAGCACGACAATTCCAAAGAATTGAACAAATAACGGCAGCCTTTTTTCTTTTTGTTTTACCCTTTTTAACCGGAGAATTACTTAATCTTAATGAAAAAGAAAAGAACATAAATAAAATTATCACTTATATCGGACTTGGGCTTGCTATCTTTTTCACTGTAGTTGCATTTACATTTCCTGAGCTTTATGTGTCCTTTACCAGACACCATCCAAAATGGCAAATTAATGAAGCTGATTATGCAAGGGGAGATATTGGTATTCTCTATCTCGTTAGAGATGGCTTACTTGGGATATGGATTATTTATTTTCTTTCTATGATTATAAAAAACCTGATAAAGTTCAAAAATTTTAAACTTTTATTACTTCCATTTATAGGAATAATTGTCGGCATTTACTCTGCAGTTGTTGATATGTTATATCCTTATAGTGGAATAAATTACGACCTATTTCCCCATGAAATATTTTCAAGATTTAGTTTTGGAATTACATTTTTTATTGCCACATGTATGATAGGATTAAGTAGAAAATTTATAGAAAGTGCAAAAGAACTTGAAGATACATATAGAAAACTCGAACTTTCAGAAAGAAAGTATAGACTACTTGTTGAAGGTACACAGGACTGGATATTTTCTATGGATGACAGCTTCATAATCAAAAGTGGTAATAATGCATTCCTTAAGGACAATAATCTTAAAGAAGATTGTTTTGGTAAACTTCACTTCATAGAACTTGTATATTTTCCTGAAGAAGCCTCTGTTATAGGATTACAGGTTGTTAAAACTGAAATCTCAAAACTCCTTCAGGATGGTAAACCAATCGCTTTCAAATGCTTCTTTAAGGCTTTGAATCAAGCAGAACCAAAAGAATATAATGTCAGAATGGAAAATATCTCTACAGATGGTAAAAAAGAAATCCTCTGCAAAGTTTCAAGAATAGATGATGATCCTCTCATAAAATATTTTCATTCAGAAAAGAAAAAATATATCCTACCCAACAATATACTTATTGCAAAAGAAATGTCAAAACAAATGGTTAAAAATCTATCAAAATATATTGACAAATCAGAAGTTCAACTACTGGAAATGGCAATTTTTGAAATGATAGTTAACTCAATAGAACATGGAAATCTAGAAATAAATTTTGAAGAAAAAAGTATAGCTTTACAGAAAGGTGAATACTTAAATTTCTTAATGGAAAGGCAAAATCTTCCAGAGTATAAAAACAAAAAAATTACCATAGAATACACAATCACTCCGGAACACGCCGCTTTCAAAATTTCAGATGATGGTAAGGGTTTTGATCACAAGAAATTACTATCAAAGTCTATTGAAAAAGTAAATGAAGATATGGTGGCTCACGGAAGAGGAATAAGTCTCACTCAAAGTCTCTTTGATGAAATAAGATACAATGAAATTGGGAATCAGGTTTTGCTTGTAAAAAAAATAAAAGATGAAGTGGTTTAAGAACTTACTTACTAATTAGATTCAAGTTAAATTTTATATTTACATTATAAATAAAGCTATAACTTTATAAAGGTGAAATTGAAATAATAAAATCAACTATAAATTCAATCTTGATACTTCAATTTAGGGTTCTTTACTACATTAGTTAGTTGTGAAGACTCTTTATTCTTATGCTTACACCATCAAGCAATTCTTAAAAATTGCAACTTAATTAAATCTAACTAACTTTTGATCCGGAAGGCACATCTCTTTCCACAGTAAGGACAGATAAAATTGATTTATCATCATTTGAAGCCGCAAGAAGCATGCCTTCAGATGTTTCACCCATTAGTTTTGCAGGTTCAAGGTTATTAAGTATTATTATCTTTTTACCTACAAGCTCTTCGGGTTTATAAAATTGCTTTATCCCAGCAACGATTTGTTTTTCAATTTCTCCGACCTTTACCTTAATTTTAAGAAGTTTATTTGATTTTTCAAGAGGTATAACATCGATTACCTCTGCCACTCTTATATCAATTTTCTTAAAATCTTCTATAGTAATATACTCCATCTTATTATCCTCTTTTTTAGCTTTTGATTTATCATAAAGTTTTTTGAGCTGCTTTTCTATAATTTCATCCTCATATTTTACAAAAAGAATCTCAACATTCCCAAGTTTCTGACCGTCTTTAATTCTCATTTTTCCAAGAGAATCCCATCTTTCAAGCCTGATATCATTTTCCTCACCAAGCATTCTCCATAATTTCTCTGCACTTTCAGGAATAATTGGATATGAAGCAACAGCAAGAATCCTTAACAAATTGAGACATGTATTCATAACAGTTTTAAGCCTTTTATCATCTTTTAAAGACCATGGCTTTGTTTCATCAAAATATTTATTTCCTGCTCTCGCAATATCCATCATTAACTTAGAGGCTTCTCTGACTGAAAAGTTCTGGTAAGCATATTTAATTTCTTTTATTTTATCTTCAATTTCTTTAAATAAATTAAGTTCCAATTCTTCATATTTTGCTTCTGGAACTACCCCATTAAACCTTTTATTTACAAAGGTAAAAACTCTATTTGCAAAGTTTCCATATATATTAGCAAGCTCTTCATTGTTTTTAATTTGAAAAGCCTTCCACGAAAAATCAGCATCCTTAGTCTCTGGAGCATTAGAAGCAAGAAAATACCTCAAAGGATCTGCTGGAAATTCAGCTAGATACTCATCCACCCACAATGCCCAGTTTTGAGAAGTAGAAAATTTTTCGCCTTCAAGCGTAAGATATTCATTTGCTGGAATATCAAAAGGAAGAACATATTTTTCTTTCTGTCCCATTAACATTGCTGGCCATATCACCGCATGAAAAGGAATATTATCCTTGCCGATGAAATGAATAATCTTTGTTTCTTTATCAAACCAGTATTCTTTCCATTTATCAGGCTTTCCAATATTTTTACTCCATTCTATAGTAGAAGAAATATAACCTATTGGGGCATCGAACCACACATATAAAACTTTACCCTTAGCCTCCGGTAGAGGAACGGGAACCCCCCAATCAATATCTCTAGTTATTGCTCTTTCCTTAAGCCCTTCTTTTTTAATCCAGCCTAGAACAAAATTTCTCACATTTTCTTTCCAGTGAGTATTTGAAGTTATCCAGCTAACAAGTTTTTCCTCAAAATCCTGAAGTTTAAGATACCAATGTGTCGTCTCTTTAATAACTGGCTTTTCACCTGTAAGAACGCTCCTTGGCTCAATAAGATCAAGAGGATTAAGTAGCTTACCGCACTTATCACATTGATCTCCTCTTGCCTTCTCATATCCACAAAACGGACATTTACCTTCTATGTATCTATCTGGTAAAAATCTGCCAGCCTTTTCATCAAAATACTGCTTTTCCGTTTTCTTTGAAATATATCCACCTTCATAAAGGTTCATAAAAAACTTTTGAGAAAGTTCATAATGATCCTTTCTTGCTGTCCCAGAAAAATTATCAAACTCAATACGCATTTTTTTAAAACTTTCATACATAATTTTATGATATTTTTCAACAATCTCTCTCGGTGAAACCTTTTCCTGTTCAGCTCTTAAAGTTATTGGAACTCCATGCTCATCACTACCACATATATATACTACGTCATCGCCATTCAGCCTCAAAAATCTCACAAATATATCAGCCGGTAAATAAGCCCCGGCAAGATGGCCTAAATGAATAGGACCATTGGCATAAGGCAAAGCAGATGTAACCAGATATTTTGCCATAATATTTCCTTTAAACTAATTTTTCCTTAACAAAAGTTGCAATATCAGTTATACTTATTCTACCTACCAGTTTATCTTCATAGTCAAGAACAGGTAAAGCCTGTATTTCTTTATCTATCATAAGGTTTAATGCATCACGCAAAGTCACTTCAGTATAGACAAAAACCAGTTTCTGTCCCTCAATCAACTTGGAAACTGGAATCTCTTTAGCACTACTATTTAAAAACATTACCTTAAGTACATCCCAGCTTGAAACTATTCCAACAGGTTTCCCATTCTTATCAATTGCAACAAGACTATGAACCTTTTCTCTCAACATCTTTTCTGCCGCCATTGAAACTGGCACATCGGTATTAATAGTAAGTGGCATTCCATCAATTATCGCCCCTACCTTTACATCATCAAGTTCGTTTGGCATATTTTTTCCTCCCTAATGTGTTATTTTAGAAACAAGCCATATAAAAAAGAAAGAACCAATAAAACAAGCCACAAAATTTACTGTAAGACCATTATTAACCATTACATCTATAATTTTATTAAGAAAAAATCCTCCTAACACACTACCTATTATTCCTACAACTATAGCTCCCCATAGATTGCCAAAAACTGGCTTCTTAATGATTTTTATAAAATAAAAAGCAGCCACAACTCCTACAAGCACCTGTATAGATATAGAAACTAACTTCATCATAATATAGCTCCTTTATATTTTTTTAGTTAAAAATCTAGTTGTAAAATAATTAACAACATCAAGCAAAAATTGAGAACCACTAGCAATAAACAGAGCAATAAACAAAAAGTTTTGAATGAAAAATACTTCCTGGAAAAATATAGTTCTGACATCAAGCTCAAAGTTAATAAACAAAATAAGAGCAAAATTTAAAATCATCATAGCAACAATACTGAATATAAGCCATAGTTTGTCCTTAAAAAATAAATAAATAGCCCCAATTAAACCTACAATAATCTGGGTGAAGTGAAATTGTTCATAATGATATTTCAAAACAACCAAAAATTGTCCGATTTTGTTTATCATTTTATCCCCACCACCTACGCCATACTGCTTTCTTAACATATGGTTAAACAATATATCTAGTCTTTGAGTATCACCCCACGAAAGTGGCTTTGGATCCTCAAGTGGAGCAAGAGCTTTTGCTCTGACAAGTAAATAAAGATATATACTTACAGCAAATATAAATAACCATGCACCATAAGTTAATACCTCAAAAAATTTATCAACCCAATTTTTTTCAGGTTTTATATATTTTACAATTATAGTATAGATAGTTAAAAATGAAGGAATAAGAAAGATCGCTGTCAAAACCTCCCATACATCCTTCTCATAAAGCATTTTCTTTACAAAGCCAAAATCAACAAAAAACACACCAGTTATGACCACAAGTCCAACAAGAATTAAAAAAGCCCAGCTTCTACTTTGAAACTGCTCGACAAATTTGCTCGATCTATCAAAAACAACTATAAGAACTACAACAGGTAATAAAATAATTCCAAAAGCAAAAATATACCAGAAAGGTAATTGATGGTTTGTAATAGAAAGTCCCATAAGGAAAAATAAAAGTAAAGTCTTCCTCTCGGCAAAATGAAGTTCTTCTTCCATCCTGAAGTATATCATTTCTTCACACCATAGATAGATAGCAAAAAGCATAAGAGAAACAAGGAATACGTTCATTGGATAAACTTCCCCACCAACTGATTGCCCCCAATGAGAAAAAGAAAAGCCAAAAGAAAAAGCTGCAACAACAGCAGGGAAATGAATAAATAAGCTCAACCTACCTGTATCTCTGTTCAAACCTAAAATCTTGAGAATAAAAAGGAACAAAAAGAAAGAAGCACCGGCACCAAAAAAGGCAACAAAGAAGTTAACCCTATAAGCAATATCTCCAAAAGGCAAAAAAGTGAAAAGTTTCCCTATTATACCATACAAAGGATATCCCGGTGGATGTCCTGCTCCCATATTATATAAAGTAGTTGTAAGTTCTCCATTATCTCCAGCTCCAACAGAAGGGGTAAGAGTCATAACATATCCAATCAACACAATCAAAAATATACCAAAAGCAAGCAAGATATCATAAAACTTAAACTTATATGGTCTATACCCCTTTGGATAGAACCAATAAAAAAAACTACTTTCTACTCCACTAGTTGTAGAGTTAAGATTTTCAGTCATAAGAGCTCCTTTTTATTTATTCAAAATCTGCCAGCTCAATTTTAACAATTTCCCATTCTTTTGCTTCTCCACCTATTTCAAGTTTAACTTTATCTCCAACTTTTTTATCAAGAAATGCTTTACCAAGGGGAGAATGATATGAAATTATATTCTTCTCTATGTTAACATCCCACTGCCCCAAAATCTGATAAACAAGTTTATTTCCCTTTTCATCTTTAATAGTAACCTTTGTCCCCACATCAACAAAATTTGTCTTCACATCGTTTTTATTTATTATTTTGACCTGAGCAAGTTCAGCTTCAAGTCTTGCGACTGTAGCCTTTAATTGATCTTGTTTCTCAAGAGCAGCTTTATACTCTGCATTTTCTCTCAAGTCCCCCTTCTCCATAGCCTCACCAATCGCTCTACTATTCTCCGGAATCTCCACAGTAACAAGATGATGTAATTCCATCTTCTTATTTTCAAGGGCTTTTGCAGTAACCATAAATGGATGTCTGATTTTAACAACTTCTTCTTTTTCTTCTGTCTTTTTCAGCTCTGGGTATTTTGAATAAATCTTACCCACTAATTCTACTTTTTCCTCTTCTTTAAAATAACTGGAAGAATTTATCATTAAAAATATAGTTCTTACTGTAGAAATATCTCCTTTATCTATCAACGCTTTCAACCTTCCTTTCTTAAAAAGAAAATCTTCAATACTATCCAGAACCTTTTTGTTTCTTGAAATGTTATTTTTCTTTTCAATTTCTTCATTAAGAAAATCTATTAATGAAATAACTCTTATAATTATTTCACTTTCATTTATTCCCAGTTTTTGAGAGAGTTTACTTTCTTCTTCAAACACCGCTCTCACAAACCAAACAAAATAATCACACTTATCCCTATAATTATTCAAAAATGAAAGATAAATATTATTTAATACTTCATATCTTGAATTATTCTCTAGCTCTTCAAGCATAAGTCTGTGTAACCTTGTAAGAGGGGAATTCATTATAAAATCTGCATACTTTGCGTCCCAATCTTTAAGTGTGCTGCGAATAAGCTCAAGAAATATCTTTTTTAACTCAATATCAAGTTTACTGAAATAATCCACCATATTTTTAATCTTAAAAAGTTCAGAGGTATCAAATTGCAACTCTTCCAGCTTTGAATAATTGCAAAATTTAAGCACAAGCCAGCTTGAAATCTTTTTCTCTGGTAATTCATTAAGAGATTTAATAGTATCAGTAAAATAGTTTACAAGTGCTATTGCCCCTTCTTTATTTACATCACCCCCTTGAAGTTTAAAATCTATAGCCAGGTTAATTTTATTCTCAAAGTTTGTGCTCTTTTTAAATTTACTTATCAATTCTTCTGCAATTGTGAGTTCACTCTCTCTCAACTCAAGAATATTTTTCTTTGAAGAATTTTGAACAATTCTATCAGACGAGATTATAAGTTTCTTAGCATTGTTCCACCATCTTGTCCATTCAGAAGAAGTTAACACATCTTCGACAAAATAGTTTTTAAGATCTGTAAGCTGAATTTTTCCATTGTTGCTCTTTAAAACAATTTCAAGCACCTTTAAAGGATCGTCCCAGAGTAGCTTTTTAAGCTCATCTTTTTTAAATTTTATCCAGATAAGTATATGATCTTTATCAAGAACCTCAAGTGCTCTCAATGCAATTTCAAGTGACATCTCATGGCCTTTTTTATTCTCAAAATCGACTTTAACCTTATCTCCATCAATCTCAAGAACCTGCCCAAGTCCCCAGCTTTTATGCCAGACATAAACACCTTTATCAAAAGCAATATGAGTCTCGAAAACTCTTATAGCATCCTTATGCGGTTTCCAGGTTTGGCCAATAGAAGAAAGTTTTAAATATTTTTCAAGTTGAGAATGATCTTTATAAATTTCTCTATAACAATCCTCTATAGCTTTTCTGAACACTTTCTCCTGTGGTTTCAAATCTAGTGCAAATTTTAAAACTTCTAGAGCATCTTTGTATTTTTCATTTTTGAATGCTCTTTTAACAAAATCTTCATAAAGCATTGTAGCCGTTTTACTATCTCCAAGAATCTCTCTTATCTTCCTTGCAAGATTTATAAAAAGATTAGAATCATTTGGGTACAATCTTACTATCTTTGCCCATAAATCCTCAACCATTTTAGGCAATCTTGAAGCAATTACCCGTTCAAGAGCGAGTCTATAGTAAAACATTGCAAGTTCTTTATCATTTTCCTTCTCATAATACTCACCAAGAAACTTTGCATTTGTTGCATCTTTATTATCAACAAGAACAAGTCTTTTTTTGATATTGAAAAGTTCTTCATTATTACCAGAAAGTTCATAAATTGTCTCTAATGTTTTCAAAGCAAATTTATGTTCTCTATAGGAAAGCATCTTATTTGCAAGAAATTCAGCTATCTTATACTTTTTATTATCCATAAACAATTTTATAACTTGCGGAATATGTGTATCGTCAACAGATGATTCCTCAAGTGATAATACTCCAAATATATAAAGTGATATCACACTATTTGGAGAATTTTTCAGATTTTCTCTACAAAGATTTTTCAAGTCTTCTTTTAAACCTTCTTCTATTGCACTTTTGATAAGATTATCAAGTTCTATAAAATTCTTTACAAGATAGCTGTCTATAGTTGCTCTTGTCCATTTTTCTTCTTTTAAAATATCAGCAACTTTTTCAAGCACTTCGCTTTTTGAAATTGTTTCGACATTTGCCATATATGAATCTCCTTAAAATTTATACTTAAAAAGAACAAAACCTTTTATATGCTTTATATCTCTCTTTAATATCTCTCAATTTTATTCTACCAACCCCCTCAACCCCAAAATCTTCCACCGTGAAGGAAGAAACTACTATAGCATATGAAAGAGCCCTCTTCAACTTGTCAAGAGATAGATTTTTAATCCCTTCATAATTAAGATAACTTAAGAAACCACCGGCAAAACTATCCCCTGCTCCGGTAGGATCAACAATATTCCTTATGGGAAATGCCGGTAAAGAAACAACATCGTCATTATAAAATAACATTGCTCCATTTGCTCCTCTTTTAAGCACAACAAATTTAAAATTGAAATTTGAAAGTTTTTCTATTCCTCTGAAAATATTTCTCTCACCAGTCAATAAAGTTAATTCGCTCTCGTTTATTATTATCCCATCAACATCGAGAAACACTTCTTCAAGCTCTTTTCTTTTTGTTTCTATCCATAGCTTCATAGTATCAACAACCTTAAGCGGTAAATGTGAAAATTCTGTTAACACTCTTTTTTGAATAGTTGGATCAATATTCGCAAGAAAAAGAATATCTTTCTTAAATTTTTTATAGACAGGTGGAATAAAAGGTTCATAATTTGCAAAAGAATTAAGTTCTGTTCTTGTAGTTACAACATCACCGAAATCATCTGTATAATATCCATCCCATTGAAAAGTCTTGCCTTCAAAATCTATTTTAATCCCAAGAATTATAGCTCTCTTACTCAAAAAATCCAGATTTTCACTACTAAAATCCTTACCCACAACACCAAGTAGTTTCGTTTTCGTAAGAAAAGAACTGGCAGCAGCAAAATAAGAAAGTGATCCCCCAAGTATACCTTTTTTCTCTCCAACAGGTGTTTTTATACTATCAATAGCGATACTACCTACAGCTATTATTCCCACGTTAGACTCCTTCTTTCAAAGCTAATTTTTTTTCGCACAATTTGTTAACTATAAACTCTGTTCTTTCCTTTAAATTTTTTACAACCTCTTTCTCATCAAGCATCTCAAAAAGCTCTATTATTCTCTTTAGCACACTCTGAACTGGTTCTATAGAGTTTGCTTGATAGAGGTAATAATCTACTATCCAGAGATAGTAATTAATAAGCCTCGGAATAAGAACATACAAAACTTTTTTATCTGTTTCAAGAGATTTTTCATATTTTTTTATTCTTTCTCTTAAATCAACAAAGTCTCCATATTCAAGTTTACGTTTAACAGTTAACACATCATACAAATAACAATACACTGGCACCCATTCAAGCAATTCCTCATCCCTCAAAAACCCATCTGCTTTTATATTATTTATAATTTTTTTAATCCTGACATCCTTAATATCTTCAGGATTAATCAATTGAGAAAAATAAAAAAAAGCATCATTATACATAATCATCGATAACTCGTTTTCTCCAATCTCATAATATAGATTAGCAAGCCACAAATAAACCTTATAATCTTTTTCATTTGATAAAGAAAAAAGAAACTCAAAAGTTTCAAGTGCTTTATCAATGAAACCAACCTCATAAAGTGCAACGCCAATCATATATAATTTTTCTTTCTCCTTAATAGGAGAAAGTTTATATGAGTCAATCAAAAAATCAATAGCCCTTGAATAAACAAAGGCTTTAAAAGAATTAAGAAGTTTTTTATTCTCTATTCTGTTATTTATACAAAAAGTTAAAAAATTCTCCCATTCCCCAAGTAAAATTTCTCCACTATTTTCACTGAAATTAAAAAATTCTCTCCTGTTTTTCCAGAATTTTACAGCCTTAAGAAAGGCTTCTATATCCTCATCGTCAATATCTGATTCCATTTTTTCTATTATAAAATCTTCTGCTCTGTCCAATTCTCCATTTTTAATGATATCATAAAATTCGTATTTCCAATTTAAATCTTCTGGCACAAAATCTCCCCAAAATTACTAATTAAAAAAACAATCTCAATAGAAAATTATAAACGAAATGAAAAAAAAAATCAATGAAAAACGACTTTAACTCTAAAACAGAAAAGAAAAAATCAACTACTTTGTGCTACGGTAATCGCAGAAACAACCATAATATCATCAGGTGTAGCCCCTCTCGAAAGATCATTTACCGGCTTTGAAAGCCCCTGAAGCAAAGGCCCATAAGCCTCGGCTTTAGAAAGCCTTTGTGTAATTTTATAGCCTATATTCCCTGCATTGAGGTCTGGAAATATCATTACATTTGCCTTACCTGCCACTTTTGAATCTGGTGCTTTAGATTTTGCCACCCCAGGATCAACAGCAGCATCAAATTGCATCTCTCCATCAAACAGAAAATCAACATTCCTTGTCTTAAGTATCTGTCTCTTATACACATCTGACGCTGC
>JAOACQ010000100.1 GCA_026417755.1 Brevinematales bacterium
ATCTCAACCGCCTGTCTCCACGTGCTATGTCCCCATCCCAATCTGAAAGTTATTTCTTCATCTTTATACTGGGCATCATGAATCAGTAAATCTGCTCCTAAAGAAAAATCTATAAGCCTATTATCAATAACATTCTTAAAATGTTCAATATCGGTACAGTAAACCACAGATCTATCTTCAGCAATAAGTCTATATCCATAAGCTATACCGGGATGTATATGTTTTTGGGCAATTATAGAAACCCCCGGCAAGATAGAATGGTAACCTTCACTTATTTCATAAAAATGAATTTTTGCAGGAATATGTGAAAATTTTATCGGGAAAAAATCATATTGCATTTGAAGTGACATAACATCTTCTAAAGCTCTATTAGGCTTTCTTGGCCCAAAAATATGTATGTTACATCCCTCTACATAAATAGGCTCAAAGAATGGAAAACCCTGAATATGATCCCAGTGAGTATGACTTATAACTATATAGATATCCCTTTTAATTCCTTCTTTAACCTGCTTTATAAGTCTTTTTCCAAGAGGAACAATTCCAGTTCCCATATCAAAGATGATAGTTTGATTTTTCATTTCTACTTCAACACAAGATGTATTACCACCAACTTTCATCATCTGAAGGTTGGGAGTTGGTACAGAACCTCTTACACCCCAGAATTTTACCTTCACATTTTTACCTTAACATATTTAATTTTGTCTATATAGTTTCGGAAAAATTTTTTAAAAAATTGAATTATTGTTTAATTATTATATAATATAAGCTATGGGAATAGCAAAGGAACACGATAAAGTAAAACTTGTAATACCTATACTCTTTTCAGATAATGAAGTTTTTAATAAAGTGAAGGAAATACTTTTAGAAAAATTTGGAGAAATAGACTTTGAATCTTCTCCTTTCAGCTTTGAATTTACCGACTATTATAACCAAGAAATGGGCACTCCAATTTACAGATGTTTTATATCTTTTAAAAACCTTATAACACCAGAAGAATTAGTAAATATAAAAATTTTTACAAACGAATTGGAAGAAAAATTTGCAACAGATAAAAAAAGAAAGATAAATCTTGACCCGGGTTATCTTTGTCTTGGCAAATTTATCCTTGCAACAACAAAAGATCAACAACATAGAATATATATGGGTAAAGGAATTTTTGAAGAAATAACTCTATTCTATAGAAACAAAGAATGGCAACATTATGAATGGACTTATCCTGACTATAGAAGTGAAAAATACAAAACAATACTTACCCAAATAAGAGAAATTTATAAAAAAAATTTAAAAAATAGCTGATTTTTTTTTAATTCTATTTTAAAATTTTGTATTAAGATTTGAGGATGATTTTATGAAGGGAATTATTTTAGCAGGTGGAACTGGGAGTAGACTCTATCCTATTACGATTGCAACTTCAAAGCAACTACTTCCGATTTTTGATAAACCAATGATTTACTACCCACTTTCAATACTTATGCTTATGAACATTCGGGATATACTTATTATTACGACCCCACACGATAGTGAACTATTTAAGAAACTATTGGAAGATGGAAGCCAATGGGGCATAAATATTAGCTACGCTACACAATCTGCGCCTAATGGAATTGCGGAAGCATTTATAATTGGTGAAAAATTTATTGACAAAGATAACGTAACTCTCATTCTTGGAGATAATATTTTCTATGGTGCAAATCTCGAAAAAAATTTATCTAATGCTATTAATTCTCTCACAGGAGCATATATCTTTGCCTACTATGTAAATGACCCACAAAGATACGGCATAGTAGAAATCGACAAAAACGGAAATGCAATAAGCATCGAAGAAAAACCCCAAAATCCAAAATCAAACCTTGCTGTAACTGGGTTATACATCTATAACAATGAAGTTATAAAAATTGCAAAAAATCTTAAACCTTCTAAAAGAGGAGAACTTGAAATAACCGATGTAAATAGAGCTTATCTTGAACAGAACAAGCTGAAAGTAGAGATTCTCAGTAGAGGAACAGCCTGGCTTGATACTGGAACACCTGAAAGTCTTCTTGAAGCATGTAATTTCATTGAAACAATTGAACATAGACAGGGGCTCAAGATAGCCTGCATCGAAGAAATAGCCTATAGAAAAGGCTTCATAGATAAAGAACAAATTACAAAAATTGTAGAAAAATACAAAAACAACCAGTATGGTGAATACTTAAAGAAAATATTAGAAGGGAAAATTTTTCCAATGTAGGGAGGTTATATGCCGTTAAAAACAATCCGAGATCTTGTAAATTATATCGGAATTTTTGGGAATAAAGTTGCCACATGTATGAAAAATGACGATGATGAATATCAGAATTTTACTTATGAAGACTATCAGCTTAATGCAAAAGCTATAGCAAATTATCTTGAGAAAGAAAAAAAACTTAAAAAAGGGGATATGGTTGCAATATATGCTGAGAATAGACCAGAGTGGATGATGGCCTATTATGGAATAGTTTACAATGGCCTTTGGGCTGTTCCGCTTGATGCAAGGCTTTCTGACTGGGAGGCTAAAAATCTCTTACTCGATTGTAAAGCTGATATTATTTTTACATCATACACATTATATGAAAATTTAACAAACCAGCCTGATCTGATGAAACATCTTAAAGAGATAATTATTTTTGACCTTATGAAATCAAACAAACATAAAATCACTGACCATCGTGTAAAAAGTTTTAAAGAAATACTTGATACTGGAAGAAAGATAGACTCAAAAATGAAATCAGATATTGTAAATGAAGACGATGTGGCCTCTTTGATATATACTTCCGGCACAACAGGAAACCCAAAAGGTGTTCTTTTAACGCACAAAAACTTTGCCCATCAATTCTTAAATCTTTCAAAGGCAGTTCCTTTGACTTTTGAAGATACTTTACTTTCTTTGTTGCCACTTCATCATACCTTTGAATTTTCTGTAGAATTAACGTGCTTCTATGTTGGCACAAGTATAACATATGCAGAGAGTTTTAAGGCAAATAGGATGATGGCAAATATAAAAGAAACCCATGTAACAATATTAATAGCTGTCCCACTAATATTTGAAAAGATATATGAAGGTATAATGAAACAGCTTAAAAATCTACCTATAGGTCTTAAGCAACTTCTTATGGGACTTTACTATCTTACTGAGGGACTCAACAAATTAACCAACAAAAAAGCTGGAAAATTAATCTTTGGCTTTTTAAGAAAAAAAGCCAACCTTGCAAACATAAAATTTGCAGTCTCTGGGGCAGCTCCTTTAAACCACAAAGTAGCCAGAGGATTTGAAACTCTTGGTTTAACACTCCTCAACGGGTATGGCTTAACAGAAGCCTCCCCTGTTGTTTCGGTCAACAGAATGGATAGAAAAGTCAAAAATGAAAGTGTAGGAATACCAATAGATCTTGTTGAAGTTAAAATAGACTCCCCTGATGAACTTGGCAATGGAGAAGTATTTGTTCGTGGTCCTAATGTAATGAAAGGATACTACAAACGTCCTAAAGAAACAAAAGAAGTCATTGATGACTACGGTTGGCTACACACAGGAGATATAGGTAAAATTGACTCGGAAGGTTATCTTTACATCACAGGTAGAAAGAAAAATATCATAGTAACCCCATCTGGTAAAAATGTATACCCTGAAGAAATAGAAGAAATGATAAACGAATGCCCATTTATCCTTGAATCTTTAGTGATTGGTGTGCCTGAAAGTGAACACAGCAAGGGAGAAAACATCTATACATACGTTGTTCCAAACTATGAATATTTTGAAACTTATGGAAGTATTAACGGAATAAAAATAACTGATGAATATATTGAAAAAGTTATTGGGGAACACATAAGAAACGTTTCATTAAACCTTGCTGATTATAAAAAGATAAGAGGCTGGAAAATATGTAAAGAAGAATTCCCAAAAACCTCAACTAAGAAGATAAAGAGATACCTATTTACCGGTAAAGACTTTCTCGAAACATAGATTTCTATTTATAAATTCTGTAATTGGTGTAACTTTACCCAAAGTATGTTTTTTTGAAAAAGGAGCTTTTTTGTTATACCCCATAAAACAAGAGAAAATTTTATTATCATAAGCTAGATTTCGAGTTATTAAAATTAATAAATAATTGATTTTATATTAACAAAAACTTAACTATTCATCTTCATAATTTTTATAAGAGGGTTTTATGAGTATAAAAAAGAGAATTTATATACTTGAAGATGAAATTGATGTTGCAAATCTGGTAAAGATAAATCTTGAAAAAGATAAATATTCTGTAAACATATATACAAATAGTTCTGACTTTCTCACAGAAGTTTCAAAACAAAAGCCTGATCTTGCAATACTTGACCTTATGCTTCCAGATATTGATGGCATTGAAGTTTGTAAATTTCTAAAAAAGGACGGGGAACTGTCCAAGATACCAGTTATTATGTTAACAGCTAAAAGCGAAGAGATTGACAAAATTCTTGGGCTTGAAATTGGAGCTGATGATTATATTACAAAACCATTTTCTGTAAATGAGCTTAAAGCAAGGATCAAAGCTGTATTAAGGAGATATTCTTCTAATGATAAACCAAAAGAGGGTTTAAGACACATCGACGACTATACTATAGATTTCAACAAGTTTGAAGTAACATACAAAGGCCAAAAGATTCAACTTACCACCGTAGAATTTAAGATAATAGATTTACTCTCTCAAAAAAGAGGATGGGTTTATTCAAGAGAACAGATTATAGATTATCTCTGGGGGCACGAAAAATACCCGACAGAGAGAACTATAGACGTTCACATAAACAATTTAAGAAAAAAATTAGGTGAACTTGGAGAAAAGATTATAAATGTAAGAGGCATAGGATATAAACTTGAAGAATAAAGTTTTATTTTTTTCAATTAGTTATTTTATAATATTTGAGACAATTTATTATTTTAAATTTTCTCTATCTAAACAAACTTCTAATTTCTTCATTTTTTTTTCAATAATTAACTTCATCACTTTTATAACAATTAATCTTATCTCATATCTTATTATAACACATTACAACAAAAAAATAAAAAAGATAGAAAGTATAATCAATGGCAGAGAAAAAATTTCCCTAAGCGAAAAAGACCCTGATATACTCAAATTTGAAAACTTTTGCGAAAAATTAAACCAAAATGACATTTTTAAACACATAGTTAATCTTATATCAGAGAATATATTAATCCTTAAAAATGAAAAAATCATATATGCAAACAATATCTTCAAAGAAAAATTTGAAAAATCTCCTGAAAATAAAAAATTTTGGGAATTGATCCCAGAAAAAAGACTTATAGATTTTTTAAATAGTGAAGAAAAAGTAATAATTTTTAAGATACTTGCAAGAGATTATACAATAATAAAAGAAATTTACAATGATAATGTAATTTTATACCTCAAAGATATAACAGAAATAGCAAATCTTGAAAACAAAAAAAGAGAATTTATATCATACTTTTCCCATGAAGTAAGAACACCAATGACTGTAATGAAAGGTTATCTTGAAACAATACTTGAAGAAACAAGTCTTAAAAATACAAAAGAATATACAAAAATAATCCTTAAACACACTGATAATCTTATCAAACTTCTAACAGAATTATTAAGACTTTCTGAACTTGAAAGTGAAGCTCCTCGTCTCATAAAAGAAAACTTCCTCCTATTTCCTCTTATTGAAGACACAAAAAATCTATTCCTAAAAAAAATGCAGGATAAAAACATTGAATTTGAACTTAATTGTCCACCAGACCTCATTATATATGCCGACAAGTTTGCGATAAGTATAGTGTTAAACAATCTTTTTGACAATGCTATAAAACACACTTCAAACGGAAAAATAAAAATCGAAGTAGAACAATCAAATTCAATTATAATAAACTTTGAAGATACTGGAGAAGGTATAAAAGACGAAGATTTACCTTTTATTTTTGACACATTCTATGTTGGCGATAAAGGTAGAACAAAAGAAAAGTCCGGCTTCGGGCTTGGACTTGCAATAGTCAAAAAGTTAATTCTACTTCACAATGGTACTATTGATGTAAGAAGTAAATATCATTTTGGCACAAAGTTTATTATCAAATTACCTACAAAATAAAATTAACAAAAAATTAACATTTTTTATGAGTATTATTAATAAAGCATTTCTATAATAATAGCACAAAATTTTTTATTTTGGAGGAAAAAGATGAAAAGAATTTTGTTAGTATGTATGTTAATATTAGCTTCCTTTGGAGCTATATATTCTGAAGTGAAGCTCGACAGTTTAATCTGGTTTGACACAGAAGCCTATGTTGACACAAACCAGAACTTTTTTGTTGACAAAGGTGGAGCTTTCTACATTGGTAGAGCTTATGTCAACTTAAGAGGCGACATTGGAAAGGATTGGTTTGGTAATAAGATTAAAGGAAGACTTACAGTTGACTTCCAGAAGCCAACTACTCCTATCAAATATGCTTATTTTGATTGGCAGCTTTTTAGTGATTATATTGTTCTTTCTGGTGGTCTTATGAAAAGCGAATTCGGTTTTCTTGGTTATTGGGCATATCCAATACCGGTAAAAGATACTGCCGATCTTCTCACACTCTTACCATCTGAGTCTGCTGATTTCGGGATGGGTATTTCAGGAAAACTTTTACCTATTGAAGGTTTAACAAAGAATCTTTTCTATTACAATATCCAGGTTTTAAATGGAGAAGGTTATAAGAAACTTTACACTGGTTCTACTGCACCAGCAAATGATACTTTTGCTTCCCACTATTCACTTGTTATTTCTCCTTTAAACGGAACAATGATAGGTGGAACTTACAGATTAAATCCCAGAGACCATGATAAATCTATTCATAACCTATACTGGGTAAAATCTGATGCTTATGCATTTTATATTTCTGCTAAAGACATAGCATTATCTGATGATTTCAAAATTCCTGTTGACTTCTTGTTCCAGTATGTCGGACAAAATACAACTTATGATGGAAGAACTAATATTAATACTCCAGCAACTAACTATACTCAGACTGGATATGCTTATACAATAATGCTTGGTTATACATTTTTCGATATATTTGCTCCTTATGTAAAATATGATGTAGTAGATCAAAACATAGCAGAAAATAAAACAAACGATATGGATCAGATTCTTTATTTGGGAGCTAACATTAAAATTGATCCAAAAGGTAACCTTGTTATGAAACCTCTTTATCAATATTACTTAATGAAAGGAAATAGTGAAAAGAATAATGAATGGCTTGTAAAGCTTGAATTTGAATATAAGATGGGCTTCTCAATCTGGCAATAAGATAGCAAATAAAAAACTTTTGGGTTGCAGGGAAACTTGCAACCCAAAAAATATTTAATGGAGGAAAAAATGAAAAGAATAATTTTTAGTTTGTTAATCCTTGTCTCCTTTGCTTCTATCGCTTTTGCTGATCTTTCAGGAGCTGGGGCTACATTCCCTTACCCACTCTACTCAAAGATGTTCGATGGTTACTATAAGGAAAAAAAGATTGAAGTTAACTACCAGCCTATAGGTTCTGGTGGTGGAATTCAGCAACTTATCAATAGAACAGTCGATTTTGGTGGAACTGACGCTCCTTTAAACGACAAGGAAAAGAAAGCTGCAAAGGATGAAGTACTTCACATTCCTACCTGTCTTGGAGCAGTAGTTCTGATTTACAATTTACCTGGCAATCCAAAAATTAAACTTACTCCAGATATTGTTGTAGATATTTTCCTGGGGAAAATCACAAAATGGACTGACCCAAGAATAACTTCCATAAATCCAGATTATAAATTCCCTGATATAGGTATTGTTGTAGTAAGAAGATCAGATGGTAGTGGTACAACATACACCTTCAGTGAATATCTCTCAAGTGTAAGTGAAGAATGGAAAACAAAGGTGGGAGTTGGTAAGTCTCTTAACTGGCCAGTTGGAATAGGTGGAAAAGGTAACCCGGGGGTTGCCGGTTATGTGAAACAAACTCAGGGAGCAATTGGTTATGTAGAAGTAGCTTATGCCAAGCAAAATAAAATACCTTTTGCAATGTTACAAAACAAAAGCGGAAATTTTATAGATGCAACTCTTGAAGCTGTATCAAAAGCTGCGGATGTAGATATACCAAAGGATACCGTTGTCTCTCTTGTCAACACAGATGCAAAAGATGGTTATCCTATTGTAACCTTTACCTGGATTATAGTTTATAAAGAAC
>JAOACQ010000039.1 GCA_026417755.1 Brevinematales bacterium
CAATTGACCTGCCATTTGCCAGTGGTATTTTAGGGTATGACTGGGCTGGTGTTTCTGGGAGGACTGCAGCCAATATCGCTAATAATGTTATCTCACAAATGCAGGATGGTGTAATTATTTTACTTCATGATGTTCAGCCAATCCCACATCCCACTCCTGAAGCTCTCGATATAATTATTCCAGAATTGAAGAGAAGAGGGTATGAATTTGTAACATTAAGTAAACTCTTTGAAAGAAAGGGAGTAGATCCAAACGTCGAGTACAAAATGTGGACAAAGGTTCCTTAGTCTATGATAAAAGGGGTCGTCAATAATCTTGTTTGACGACCTCTTTTTTTTCCTACTATTCCATTTCTATATTAGTTATTTTTAGAGATTAAGATTTTTTACACTTCAGTTTTTTAAGTTTTGAGAGGAAATTTATTATTGCAATATTCAAAAACATAAACTTTTTTTTAATTTTATTGTAATATATTGGTTATTAACTGTGTATTTATATATGAGGAATTTGATGGAAGAAAAAGATCTTATAAAGCAAATAATAAATGGAGATAAAAAGGCCTTTGAGAAGCTCGTTGATCTTTATAAAGATAGAGCTTTTGCCTTTGCTTATGTTCGTTTGAGAAATAGAGAAGATGCTATTGAATTAGTGCAGGAATTATTTATTAAGATATATTACAATTTGAAAAAATTTGACTTAAATAAAAAATTTTTTAGCTGGCTGTATAAAATTGAAATGAATATGATAAAAAACTATTATCGTCAAAAAAAAAATAATAAACAGGAGAATTATGATAAAGAAAATACAGATTTTTCGTTTTGGGAAAATGAATATTTATCAGTAGAGGATAAAATGACCTTAATGGAGGCCATTTATAAACTCAAGGAAGATGAGAAGGATATAATTTTTTTGAGGTATTTTCAGAGTCTTAATGATAAAGAGATTGGAGAGATTCTTGGAATATCCCCTGAAAATGTAAGAACAAAGTTTTTCAGGGCAAAAGAAAAACTATTAGATTTATTAGAAAAAGGAGGTTTTAGTTATGAATAGAAAAATAATTGACATTATAAAAAATGAAAAATCTCTTGGCGAGATTAAACTTAGATTTTCAATAAGTGAAAAAATAATTTCAAAGATAGAAGCGATAGAAATGTATAGGAAGGTTTTTCTATTGAATTTCTATAAAAAATTAGCTGTTGCTGTTTCATTTGTTATAGTCTTATTTATTGGGTCAGTATTTTTAAAAAGGGGAAAAGAACACAAGGTTTTAATAACTTACCCTTATAATGGAGAATCAAAAGTAGAACTTATTGGCAGCTTTAACAATTGGGAAAGGAAAATTCCAATGGAATTTGATGAAGAAAAAAAATTATGGAAAACTGAAATAATAATTAAAAAGAAAGGTTTATTTGAGTACCAATTTATAATTGATAACGTTATTTTTACTACTGGAGAAACAATATACAAAATAAAGGATAAAAATGGTAATGAAAAGGCAATAATTTCAATTTAAAAGTACCGGATGCATCTGGGTAAGTATAGAATTTCATTAACTTAAGGAGGTTAGTATGAAATTTAAAGTTTGGTTGTTGATATTGAGCTTACTCATGATTGGTAGTTTTATATGGGGAGAAACTTCTATTACAACTAATAAAATTCAACTGCAAGAGAGAGAAAGAGTAAGGCTGGAAGAAGAATTAAGGTTAAGACTAAGAGAGAGACTTTCTGAACAGGATTGTGAAAAATTATTTTCTGAATTGCGTAAAGAAGCACAAGAAGAGAAAGAGTACGAGAATACGCTAAGATTTATGAAGGCTTATGTAGAAAGAAATAAGAATTTTGATAAGAATCAAATTAATGAAGTAGGTAAATTTTATCGAGAAAATAAGAATAAGCTAGAAGGAACTACAAGACAAAAGAGAAATACGCTTATGCAAATGGCTGAATACAGAGTTAGGACGAGAAATGGTTCAGAGATTGTTCAGTCAAGAGAAAGAGAGCAACATATGAATACATATCAGAATAGGATTCAGAATAGAAATCTTTCTCAAAATCAAGAAAATTCACAGATGATGAGACAAAAGAGTACAAAGAATAGAAAATGAGAGGAAAATTTATGAAAAGATTAATTAATATTCTCATAATGATGGCTATTTTTAGAATTGCATTGGCAGAAAACGAGGAAATTGCCTCCATCCTTAAGGATGGAGGCTTTACCCTTTCAGAACAAAAGGTTATATTTTCTATTTTTGAAGACGCAAAAGAAAAAGGAGTACCATCTCAAGATTTAATAATTCTTATTAAAGAACAACGATTAAAAAAAAGTACCTATTATGAGATTTCAACTGAAATGATAAAGAAAGTAAAAATTCTTTCTTCTGTAAAAGACAGTGGTTTCCCTTACTGGACAGATAATAATATAAGAAAAATAGCGTTTTATCTTGCAGAACTATATACAACTTCTCAGTTTATGGAACTTGTCAAAGAGATAAATAAAACACAACTTAAAAAAAATGAGATTGAAAATTTGTTTAAGTTTATTCTATTTCTAAATTCTTCGGAGATACCATCTAATGACATATATTCATTAACTTATTTGTTAGTAAAAAATAAAGAAGTAGATCAAGCTGCTTTGAATGCAATACAAAAAGTTATACTGAGGAGTAAAGATTTAAAATTAAATCGGCAGCAAATAGTTATTGATATTTCTAAGCAACTAATTAGAGAGATACCACTAAGGAAGGTCATTGAAAATATAGAAAAAAGAGCAAAAGAAGAAAATTAAGGAGGAATTTTATGGTAAAAAACCAAAAATTGTTTATTATTTTTTTTATAATAATCTCGATTTTTATAAATATCGATAGAATTTTTTCTATCGATAATATCTTCTTAAAAGGTGGTGGGGGGATTGGTTATGATTCAAATTTGTTATTTTCAAAGCCTTTTTATCCAACTGAGCTATATTTGTTAACAATAGAAGGGCTTGGAAAATGGGGTAAGGACAAACTTAAGTTTATTGTTAATGCACATTCTGATATAGAAATATACAATGTATATTATAACTATACCATAGGCTTTGGAAGTGCTATATTATTAATGCCATGGGATGAAATTTTAGTAAAATTTTCTGGTAATTACAATTATACATCGGACATAAATCAATCTTTTTCAGGTAAAATTGAATTAAAACAGGATATTTTTGAGTTTGCTACAACAGGGCTTTTATATAATTTTGAGAACTCAATTGGTTTAAATGGAGTTACAAACCAAAGTTTTATACTTCATAATTTTTCTATATCTTTTGATTTTGATTTATTTTCATTTTTGGAATTAGGATTAATTATTAATGATTCTTTTAATTCATATTCGGAAATAAAAATTAATGAGGGTAATCTTAAACACAATAGTATTTCTATAACCACTTTATTGAAGATAAAACCCTCATATAATTATGAAGTGAAATTTGGCGGTGGATACAGCTATCATGACTCGTTTAATACGAATCTCATCATTTTTTACGATACAAACATAATTTATCTTTATAATACTGCCAATCAATATAAAATATTAGCCTCTTTAGACTACGAATGGAATCCAAATATTAAGACTTCACTTTTAACAGAGATTTCTCTTTCAAAATTAGTCTATTATCAAATAAATGAAAATGATTATAGGATTATTTTTTATACTGATCATTATTTCACTTCAAACTGGAAAATGGAATTGAATTTTTTGTATAACTTTAAAAATTCTGAATTGTTTGATGAGATTGACAGGTGGAGAATATCTACAAGTTTATTTTACCTTTTTTAATAATTTTATTTTTGAGTTTTTTGTTAAGTAATTCTGAAACTGGACATTTTGGTTTATATAAATTAAAATTATTTAGCAAATAAAAAAGGGGAATGAGTTGAGAAAATTATATATAATATTTATATTGATTATAGTTTTTGGTTGTGGCAAGAAGGAAAGTGTAATGAGAGAAGAGAAGATAAAAGAAGAAAAAACAACACTTCCTTCTTCAGTGGTGTCATATAGAGAATATAATAACAAATTTTATCTTGGGCTTATGTCATTTGTTTCAAATAAGATAACTCCAAGTATTGATAAAAGTTATCTTGAAGCCTTGTCAAATGAGTTTGACACATTTTCATTATATAGAAAAAATAAACTTGATAAAGCTGTCTCTTTATATAAAGACATTATTACAAATTTGAAAGAGGAAGAAGAAATTAATTTTATTAACCAGAGAATAGGAATATCTCTATACAAAAAAGGTGAATTTGATAATTCATTTTCTATCTTAAACAATGTTTTGTTATCATTGGAAAAAGAAAAAATAAGAAACGATGAGTTATATTATTATTTATCACTTCTCAATCTTTACAGAAATGATTTGGAAGTAGCTTATAAACTTATTAAGTTATCGAAATCTTCTTTATTGACTCTTGATAATATTGGACTTAATTATTTGACTGCAAAAATAGCTTTGTGGCTTTCAAATACAAATGAAGCAGTCACCCACTTAAATAAAGCTATTAATTTTGACAAAAAGCAATTTGAGAAAAGATATGATGAAGAAGCCACTGTAATATTTAAAAACCTATATAAATCAGAAAAGGAAGAAAATAAAGAAAGTTATAAAATAACTTTTGATCTCCCTGCTTTTTATAACCAAAGCAAAAACATAGAATATTTTTATGAAATGCCATCAATAATCTCAAGACCAATAATAAATAGGTACAGGACATATATAACAAATGTTATTTCTTTGCAAAATAAATTTTATTGTTTTTATGAAGATTTTTATTTTAAAAATGAAACTAACTCTTATATACTTTTAACAGCGATGCCAGTTAAAAATATTTCAAGAATAAAAGAAATGCAGGCTAAGGAACTTTTTTATGCTACAACACCATTAGTCATTACTTTTGATATTACGAAAAAGACTGTCATTGAAACGAACATCGTTTCAAATCTTATAACTACAAATAATATTGAGTTAACAAATTCTCAAAGAGTTAATTTACCATTTGTTTACTTATGGAAAACTGAAAAGATTGAATTCAATAATGATGAATATTGGGATTATTTAATTATAGGATTAAATAAAACTAATGAAATCGTATATGCAATATTTGATCCTAAGGTCAACGGGCTAACTTTTGTAGTAACAAACTACATAAGAAAGTATGATTCATATTTATTTGTTTATGATAAAAATATTAAGTTGATTGATTAAGGAGAATGAAATGTTTGCTTATTTAGTTCATCCAGATATAAATCCGGAGATTTTGCATCTTTTTGGTCCAATAGGAATAAGATGGTATAGCCTTATGTATATTCTTGGTTTTTTATTTGTTTACTATTTTGTATTGTATCTTATTAAAAAACGAAGGATACAGATTAATGAAGTTGTTCTTTCAGATGTGATTTTCTATGCCTTTCTTGGTGTCATATTTGGAGGAAGGCTTGGTTATGTCCTTTTTTATAATTTTTCTTATTATCTTTCCAATCCGTTAAAAATATTTGCTGTATGGGAAGGAGGTATGGCCTTTCATGGAGGGTTCCTTGGTGTTCTTATAGCTGAAGTTATTTATTGTTATCGTAAAAAGATTAACTTTTTTGACTTAATGGATATTTTTGCGATTCCAGTGCCTGTAGCTCTTGGTTTGGGTAGATGGGGTAATTTTGTAAATCAGGAATTGTGGGGGCGACCTACTACAGTACCTTGGGGAATGATTTTTCCCAAGATGCCCCAGGAAAATTATTTTCATTTGAGTGAACCATGGGTTAAAGAATTTGTTGATAAAATTGGCCTTGAAGTTTTACCGGGTCAAAAACTTGTCAATCTTCCCAGACATCCTTCTCAACTTTATGAAATGCTCTTAGAAGGATTTGTTCTTTTTAGTTTGATGCTTATCTTTATGAAGATTGGGAGAAAGGAGAGAGGATTTTATTCTGCTTTGTTTCTTATTGGTTATGGAGTTTCAAGATTTGTTGTTGAATTTTTCAGAGAACCAGATAAACAGCTTGGTTATCTCTATGGTGGTTGGTTTACAATGGGCATGCTTCTTTCTTTACCTATGATAATAGCTGGAGTTATCTTAATGGCTTATTCCTTATTCAAAAAGGAGAAAAGTCTTCTGTGGGCAAAATAAAAGAGCTTGATTATTCAACTATTGTTAAGATTGCTGCTGGAGAGGTTATTGATAGGCCTTCATCAGTTGTGCGGGAGCTTATTGATAACTCTCTTGATGCAGGTGCCAGTAGAATTTCGATTTTTGTGACGGAGGGTGGTAAGGAGTATATAGAGGTAGCTGATAATGGTGACGGAATGGACAAAGATGATTTACTTATTTGTACCAAAAATCATACTACAAGCAAGATAACTAATTTTGGCGATATTGATCATCTCAAAACTTTAGGGTTCAGAGGAGAAGCTCTTTCAAGTATTGCGGAGGTCTCAAAACTTCAAATAATTTCAAAAGAAAAGAATGCAATTTCGGCATACAGTATAAATATAGAGGGCGGTAAAGTATTAAATATAACAGAGACTTCAAGAAATTATGGCACAAGTGTAATTGTTTCAGATTTATTTTATAATATTCCTGCGAGAAAAAAATTCCTTTCAACCAGTATAACAGAAACAAAAAATATAGAAAAAGAGATTATTAAAAAAGCTCTTTCTTATTATAAGGTTACATTTGAATTTCACTCTGATGGAAAGAAGAGATTTATCTCGCCAGAGAGAGCTTCTTATCTTGAAAGGATAAATGATTTTTATCCTGATAGCATAAAAGACTTAATACAGATAGAAAAAAGTTGGGAAGATTTTTCAATTATTGGATATATTTCAAAACCAGCATTTATAAGAAATAACAGGCAATATGAGTATTTTTTTGTAAATAATAGGCCTGTAGATTGGAAAAATTTTTATTTTATTATAAATAGTGTTTATGAAGGTATAATACCAAAAGGTTATTATCCGGCAGTATTTATTTATTTAACAATAAATCCAGAGGATGTAGATGTGAATGTACATCCTATGAAAAAAGAAGTGCGTTTTAAAGATGACCAGAAGATTACAAAAATGATTAAGGAAGTTATGGAGAATTCATTAAACATTGGTAGTGTTTATAATATCGACCAAGAAAAACTTGAATTCACACCATATGAGGAAAGGATTAGTAAAGCTATTGGAGAATATTTTATTTCAAGAGAGAGAGAAACTCAAGATAATTTTCTTCCTTTTGAAAAAAAAGAGACAATAATAGAAGAAACGGCTACAAATGAATTTTATGAACTTAAGTTTGTGGGAAGCATTTTTAATACATATCTTATATTTGAAGAAAATGATAAAATAATTTTTTTAGATCAACATGCGGCACATGAAAGAATAATGTATGAAAAATTTAAAAAAAATTATGAGGAAAAAATATTATCTTCTCAGGAGTTGCTTGTTCCACTTAAAATAGAATTGCCCAAAGTTTATGTTGATGATTTTATTGCCAATCTTGAGACTATAGAAGCCTTTGGGTTTGAGATTGAGCATTTTGGGGAAAATAGTTTCATTGTGAGAAGTGCCCCTGTCTTTGTTGATTATATGGATATCGAGAATATCATAATCGGTTTTGCTGAAAGTTTAAATTCAAGCAAAAAATATATAGACGACTCAATAAAACAAATGGCTTGTAAGAGCTCTATAAAGGCTGGGAAGAATGTTTCAAAAGAAGAAGCATTTTCATTGGTTAAAGAACTAAAAAATGTTGAAAACAATATGACATGCCCACATGGACGGCCAATAATGGTTACTTTTACAAAAGACGAAATCGAAAAAATGTTTAAGAGGAGTGGTTTTTAAGTTCGTTTTCAAAATATTCTATTGTTTTCTTTAATCCCTCTCTTAGTTTAACTTTTGGTTCCCATCCAAGTTTTTCTTTGGCAAGAGTTATATCCGGTCTTCTTTGTTTTGGGTCATCTGCTGGAAGTTCTTTATATACAATTTTTGATTTTGAATTGGTCATTTCTATTACAATTTTTGCCAGTTCTATGATTTCAAATTCATCAGGATTTCCAAGATTCACAGGACCTGTGAAATTATCTACTTCCATCATTTTGATTATTCCGTTAATGAGATCATCTACATAACAAAAACTTCTTGTTTGTTTACCCTCACCATAAACTGTAATATCTTCACCTTTCAAAGCCTGAACAATAAAATTTGAAACGACTCTACCATCATTCTCAAGCATTCTTGGACCATATGTATTAAAAATTCTTATGATTTTTATATCTACTTTATTTTGCCTGTGATAATCCATAAATAAAGTTTCGGCGACTCTTTTCCCTTCATCATAACAACTTCTTATACCTATAGGATTTACATTTCCCCAGTAACTTTCTTTTTGTGGATGAACGGTTGGGTCTCCATAAACCTCACTTGTTGAAGCCTGCATTATTCTTGCCTTTACTCTTTTAGCAAGCCCGAGCATATTTAAAGCCCCAAGTACACTGGTTTTGATTGTTTTGATTGCATTATATTGATAATGAACAGGAGAAGCAGGGCATGCAAAGTTAAATATCCAATCACATTCGATAAGAAGCTCATCTATTATATCATGTCTTATAACCTCAAAGTTTTTATTATCCATCAGATGAAGTATATTTTTTTTTCTACCAGTAAAAAAGTTATCGACACATATAACATAGTGTCCTTTATTAAGCAATGCTTCACATAGATGACTTCCTATAAATCCAGCACCGCCTGTAACAAGACAAACTTTCATAATATTTTACTCCAGTGATAAAAAGTTTCAATTATTTTAAAATAAATGTATTTAAAAGTCCATTTTTATTGAAGATAAATAGCTTAAAGAACAATATTAATTTTCCATACTTTTTTATTCCAAATCTGACTTTCTTATTACACTTTTGAGAAATCTCCTTCTTTTAAAGGCGGGTTTTTCTTATACTGAGGAGACTCTTAAGAAAAAAAGCAGAAGAATAATTGGGATGACAAGGTAAAGATAATTCCGAAAAAAATAAAATTTTAATTGACTTTTTAATAAATTTTCAATAAAATAGTAAAAAAACGGGGCAAAATGAATTTAAATACTTCTATTGAATTTTTACAGGCAATGATTGATGCTTTACCTTTCAATATAGCAGTTCTTGATAATAAAGGTTTTGTAAGGATGGTAAATAAAGCCTGGATTGAATTTGCTAAAGAAAATGGGCTTAATAGTGATGAGGTAGGAGCCAACTATCTTGAAATTACGAGCAAGGCAATAGGGTCAAACGAAGAAGGGGCTTCTTATGTACTGGAAGCTCTCAAAAAGGCTGTTTCAGGAGAAGAAATTCATACATTTGTAGAATATCCCTGCCATTCACCAAAAGAAAGACGATATTTTCATGTTCATATCAATAGCTTTAAATACAACGGTGAAATATGGATAATTATGGCTCATGAGAATGTTACAGAAGAAGTTTTAAATAGAGAAAAAAAGGAAAAATTTTTTAGTCGATTCAAAAAACTTTTTGATAATATGAATGAAGGCGTTGTGATTCACGAATGGATAAGAAATGAGGAAGGAGAAATAATTGATTATAAAATTATCGATGTTAATAAAGCATTCTCATTATATACAGATCTGTCAGCTGAAAGTAGTGTGGGTGTTCCTGCAACTATTCTTTATGGGGTAAATCCACCACCATATTTTGATGTTTATTTGAGGGTCTATGAGAATCAGAAGCCAGAACAGTTTGAAACTTTTTATCCACCTATGAATCGATATTTCTGGATATCGGCAATACCATGGGATGACGGTTTTGTTACAATATTTCTTGATATTTCTCCTATTAAGAAACAGCAACAGATTCTTAAGGAAAATCTGGAAAAGAATCAATTTTTATTTCGAGAGCTTCAACATAGGGCGAAGAATACCTTTGCTTCTATTGCAAGTCTTATTGGTTTAACAGCCTTAAATTATAAGGGTGAGATTAATGATACATTACAACATCTTAAAGAGCAAGTTTCCTCAATGGCTAAGGTTTATGATATTTTATACCAGAAGGGAGGAATTGATAATATAAATTTAGCAGAGTATTTAAGTAAAGTATTGAATGGTTTTTTTGATACTTTTTCTCAAATTTTCTCTCACGTTAATAAGGAAATAAAGTTAGAAGAAATAATTCTATCTTCTCAGAAGGGAAGTCTGGTTGGTTTGTGGCTTATAGAAGTATTGAACAATTCTATAAAATATGCTTTTGGAGAAAGGCGGCAAGGTTGGATTTCTATTAATCTTACGAGATCAAATGATGAAGTTATACTTGTTTATACTGATGGAGGTAGGGAAAAGGGAGAAGAACCAAATTTGAAGATTGAACTTGAAAGTAGTGGATTTGGTTCAAAAATTATGAAGATTATTGTTGAAGAACTTGGTGGACAACAAGAAATATTAAAAGGTGATGGTATAAAAATAATTTTAAGTTTTCCCTTTTCAATGGATAAAGAACTTAAAGAAAATTAATATGTTAGATATTATTAAAAACTTTGCTTTTATAAGAAATTAAGAATTCGAGAGTTTTATTTTTTTGTTGGTATAAGTCTCTGCTGGTTTACTTCTTGAGTATGAATTTTTCCGCTTTAGACAACGAATGCTTAGCTAAGGCAACAAGGA
>JAOACQ010000002.1 GCA_026417755.1 Brevinematales bacterium
CGGATTTCTTTTATATAAAGAAGGTTAAAGGTGAATTTTTGTTTGAGTATATGAGGTTATTTTCTGATTATTGTTGTGAAATTTATAAATTGGAGTAAGGTGGTTTATAATGGTTATTTTTGGCGATTTGCATTTAATAAACAATGAAGAAGTGAATAAGTTTATATGTGATAAGTTATTATTCAATTATGCTATAGGGTGATATCTATGATGGAGCAGAGAATAATTTAAAGATAGGAGGGAACTTATGTTTTATAAGGCTATTATTTTTTATTTCATTGTTTATATAATTTTTAATATTTATCACAAATATTGTATTTACAATAAAATTAATAGGGTAAGAAGAATAAAGAGAAAGAATGAAAATTTATAAATATAATAGAACTAATAGTTTTGATAATTTTATGAAAAAAGAATAATCTCAATCCCTTTTACAGATAACTTCTTTCTTACAAGATTTATAAAAACTTGAAAAAATTTATTATATTATAACATAATTAATATTATTAGTATTAGGAGGGCTTTTATGTTCAAATTTTTCTATTCTTTTCTCTTACTTCTCATCTTTGCTTGTTCCCTTACAACTGATGATTATCTTAATAAAGAATGGGAAATTAATTATCTATCTGCAGGACTTGGTAATTATTCTTTATACAGTGTTACTCAAAATAAATCTTCTAGAGCTTTCCTTACTTTTTTGGAAGATAAAGTGATTTTGAAAATTTCTGAAGATAATTGGAGTGATACCGTCTTTTCCGATTATGTGAATTATTCTTTTAGTAAAAAGAATGTTAGCTTTAGAATAAGACGAAATGGTGAAATTATCGAAGTTCAAGATGGAGAAGTAGATCATTCACAAGAAACTTCTAATAATATGTCTATTACTGGAACTTTTATTTATATCGATAAAAATTATAATAAAAAGCAAACTGATAGAAAACTCTATCTGAAAAGATAAATTTTTAACCCTATTTTCTACACAATATTTTAACCTTTACCACATATGAAAAAATGCTTACTTTTCTCACATTTTCATAAAATTGCTTTAACTTGACAGTAGACTATTTTCAAATTAAAATGTTTATTCTCTAAAAACAAACAGGGTATAAAAATGAATACGGAGCTACAAAACTATAATCATCTTGATTTTGAAGATGAAATTTACAATTACTGGCTTGAAAAAGGTTATTTCAAAAGCAGTGTAAACAAAAGTAAAAAGCCATATACCATTGTTATGCCACCTCCTAATGTTACAGGCGTATTACATATGGGACATGTGCTTAACAACTCAATTCAGGATGTTTTAATAAGATATTACAGAATGAATGGTTACGAAGCATGCTGGATTCCAGGCACAGATCATGCCTCTATAGCTACGGAAGCCAAGGTTACAAAATACCTCCTCGATATGGGGATAGATAAGTTTAAAATCGGCAGAGAAAAATTTCTTGAATATGCCTGGGAATGGAAAGAAAAATATGGTGGAATAATAATAAGCCAGCTTAAAAAACTCGGTTGTAGCTGTGATTGGTCAAGAGAAAGATTTACAATGGATGATGGATACTATAAAGCGGTAATTTATGCATTTGTAGAACTCTTTAAGAAAGGTTATATCTACAGAGGCTATAGACTTGTAAACTGGTGCCCGGTTTCAAGATCTGCCATTTCTGACGAAGAGGTTTATTACAAAGAAGTGGAAGGTAAGTTATACTATTTCCTCTATCCAGTGAAAGGCACAAAAGAGTTTTTAGAAATTGCAACTACGAGACCTGAAACAATGTTAGGAGATACAGCAGTAGCAGTTAATCCAAAAGATGAAAGGTATAAGAAATATATTGGTAAAACTGTAATTCTTCCAATAGTAGAAAGGGAAATCCCTATTATAGCTGACGAATATGTAGATATGGAGTTTGGAACAGGAATAGTTAAAATAACCCCTGCACATGATCCAAACGACTATGAAATTGGTTTAAGGCATAATCTTGAGTTTATAAATATTCTTAACCCTGATGCCACATTAAACAACAATGTGCCAGAAGATTTCAGAGGTCTTGATAGATATGAAGCAAGAGAAGCCGCAGTTGAAAGAATGAAAGAACTGAAATACCTCAAAAAGGTAGAAAATCATACTCACAAGGTTGGTTATAGTGAAAGAGGTCATGTCCCTATAGAGCCTTATTTATCAGAACAATGGTTTCTAAAGATGGAAGAGCTTGTCAAACCTGCTATAGAAGTTGTAAAATCAGGTAAAATAGAATTCTTCCCCGAAAGATGGACAAAAACTTATTTTCATTGGCTTGAAAACATTAAAGACTGGTGTATATCAAGACAGTTATGGTGGGGACATAGAATTCCGGTTTATTACTGCGATGACTGTGGGTTTTACTATGCATATACGGAAGCCCCATCAAAATGTGAAAAATGTGGCAGTAAAAAATTAAGACAGGATCCTGATGTCCTTGATACGTGGGCATCTTCTTGGTTATGGCCTTTTGCTGTCCATAAATGGCCAGAGATTGATGAAAATCTGAAATATTACTATCCAACTGATACACTTGTCACAGCTCCAGAAATCATATTCTTCTGGGTAGCAAGAATGATTATTGCAGGAATGGAATTTCTTGGAGAAATTCCATTTAAAAAGGTTTACTTTACTGGTACCGTGCGTGACGAAATAGGCAGAAAAATGTCAAAATCTCTTGGTAACTCACCGGATCCACTTGATGTTATTAAAGAATATGGAGCAGATGCATTACGATATACTATTTTAAGGCTTGCTCCACTTGGAAATGATATTTTCTACGATAACCAGAAATGTGAAATCGGTAGAAATTTTGCCAATAAAATCTGGAACGCCTCAAAATTTATTCTTCAAAACATAAAGGATATAAAACTTAAAGATATAATGGATGTGAAACTTGATATTTTTGACAAATGGATTCTATCAAAATATAGTAAATCATTGAAAAAACTGAGAAATGAAATAGAATCTTTCTATTTCAATGATGCCGCAACTACTTTATATGACTTTATATGGAGTGAATTTTGCGATTGGTATATTGAATCAAGTAAAATTGCTCTATACTCTCAGGACAAAGAACACAAAGAAAATAAAGCTACTGTATTATATTTTCTACTAGTAAATATCCTCAAAATGTTACATCCATATATGCCTTTTATTACTGAAAGGATCTATAGAATACTTCCAATTAAGGAAACAGAAAGCATAATGATAAGTAATTTCCCAGTCTATGAAGAAAAATTCATTTTTGATAAAGAAGAACAGAGTGTAGAATTTTTAAAAGATGTGATTTATTCGATAAGAAACCTAAGGGGTGAAAACAAGGTTCCTCCTTCTATAGAATTAAATGTAAACATAAAACTTACAAATGGTAAAAATGAAGATTTAATAAAAAATGAAATTTATATAAAAAAACTTGCAAAAGTTAAGAATCTTACTATAATAGATGAAGGGTATAAAAAATCTCCAATGGAAGTTGTCGGACTGGGAAATGGTTTTGAGGTCTATATGATTCTCGAAGGACTTATAGATCTTGAAAAAGAAAAAGAAAGAATAACAAAAGAAATTGAAAGACTAACAAAACAAATTGAGGGGGTCAGTCAGAAATTAAAAAATCCTTCATTTCTTGAAAAGGCCCCAAAAGATGTAATAGAAAAAGAAGAGAAAAAACTAGAAAACTGGCAAACAGAACTTGACAAATTAAAACAAAATCTTTTAAACTTAAGGTAGGTTAAAATGATTTTAGGTGATAGAGAAATTTTTGAAGCAATAAAGAGAAAAGAGATTATCATTGAGCCATTTGATGAGAAAAGACTTAATTCAAACTCATATAACTTAAGACTGTATAACCAAATGTATCTGGTGGAAGATGAAGTTTTGGATATGAAAAAACCTTCAAAAGTGAAAGAAATAATTATTCCCGAAGAAGGATATACTCTTCTGCCGGGTAATCTCTACCTCGGTAGAACGCTTGAGTATACGAGAACAGAATGTTATGTCCCATTACTTGAAGGAAGATCAAGCATAGGTAGACTCGGAATATTTATCCATGCTACGGCAGGTTTTGGTGATGTTGGATTCAGTGGTTACTGGACACTTGAGATTTCGGTTGTTAAGCCGGTAATAATCTATCCTGAGATAGAAATATGCCAAATATATTACCATGAGGTAAAGGGTTGTGAGAAAAAATATTGTGGCAAGTATCAGAATAACAATGAAATTCAGGTTTCTGGAATATACAGGGAGTTAACAAACTGTTAATTTTATCAGGAAAATTATAAAATATGGATGAAAAACAGGAATTTAAACCTATTGATGTGAAATTCCTCAAAGAGGGAATGATCCTCTCCGGAATTCTATATAGTGAAGACGGCAGGTTACTCTGGCCTGCAAGGAAGCCTTTAACCTTTTCTTTTATATTTAACCTGAAATCAAACAAAACGAAATTTGTATATTATTCCCCACCAAAGTTTAAGGAAAGTTCCCAACCCATAGAAAATATGTTCTCAACTGAAACGTTAAGTTTTGCAGTTGAAGCTATTGAAGAAATAAGCCATGAAATAAAATTTGGCAAATTAAGTTCAATGAATATTGCAAAACTGTCTATTGAAAGATTTTTTCATGAGATGGAAAGTTTCCCTGACAGATTTTTAAACCTTATGGTTCTCAAAAACTATGATCAATATACCTATTATCATTCCATAAATGTAGGAATACTTTCAATGTATCTCACACGTAAACTTGGTTATAATCATCTTTATACACAGGATATGGGGATGGCTGGCTTTCTGCATGACATTGGAAAGATAAAAATTCCTTCAAAAATTGTAAATAAAGATGGTCCTCTAACCCTTGAAGAATTTCAGATTATGAAAAAGCACCCTGTTTATGCCTATGAAATAATTAAAAACGACCCTACATTAAGTTCTTTTGTCAAGAAAGCTGTTTTATTTCACCATGAAAGGTGGAATGGGACAGGCTACCCTCTTAAACTCAAAGAAGAAGCAATTGGAAACTTTGCTGCCATTGTAGCTGTTGCAGATGTATATGATGCTTTAACTACATCCAGACCATATAAAAAGGCTCTATCACTTAATGATACACTTATTTATATCCTGAGAAAATCAGATATTTATTTTAACCCATATGTAGCTAATAGATTTGTCAATGAAATGGCAAGGATGAATAAAATAGCATCTTTTTACCCAGTTGGTGCATATGTCTTACTTAACACTGGAGAAACAGGATATATAACAAAAAAAGAAAATGAATACACATTAAGGCCTGAAATGCTTATATTAAAAAATTTTCAGGGTAAACCACTAAGGACACCAATGCAGGTTGACTTAAAGAAAGATCCTAGTAGATACATTAAAAAGTTAATAGAAGAACCATCAGAGATAGAATTTTTATCAAAACTTTTTAAGTTTTAATATTATTTTTTAACAAGATATGTATAAAAAATGGTGCTCCAATAAGAGAGGTTATAACCCCGATTGGAACAATAGTTCCTCCCGGCATATTTCTCGATAAAAAAAGAGAGATTGTAATAATTATATTACCTATCAACAAGACTGAAATTATAGAATTTTCCTTATAATCTTTAAAAATTATTCTCGCTATATGAGGAACAATAAGCCCTATAAAACCTATCATACCGCTTATACTTACGCTTATACCGGTTGAATATGCTACAACTAAAAAGCCTGTAATTTTAAGTTTATTGGTGTCTACTCCTACCGACAAAGCCATTTCCTCGCCTGTCTGATAGATAAAAAGTTCTTTTCTGAAGATTATAACATATATTAAAATTGCAACAGCCCCACTTAGCAACAGTAACATTTCACCAAAAGTAAGATAGTCAAAATTACCCATCAACCATCTTATTGAAGCATAAAAATCATTAGGTAACAAAAAACTCTGGAGCAAAATTATTAAAGAAGAAAAAAGAGCATTAAAAGAAACTCCAATTAAGATCGCTTTGGTAATTGAAAAAAAATTTTTTTTTCTACTCCAGAAAAAAATAATAGTAATGATAATAAGGCTCGCGGAAATTGAAAAAATACTCCTGTAGACAAAAATAGGTTTCAAGGATAAAAAAATTGTAACCACGGAACCAAGGCTTGCAGCACCACTTACCCCTATCAAATATGGCTCAGCAAGTGGATTAGACAATAAAATCTGTAGCACTACCCCACTAAGAGATAATATAGAAGCAATCATCAAAGCCTGAAAAAATATGTTTAATCTTATAAATAATATCTTTTCAGGAATATAAATAAAATACCCATAAAATATCACAATTATAGACAAAATAAAAAATAAAAAGATAAAAAAGAATATTTTAAGTCTCATTTCATACCTTTACTTAAATAATTTATAACTATTAATTATTAAAAAAAGACAATGGTTTTAAGATTTATTATAATAGTTTCTACAAAGAATTTTTTACTTTTTTGATTAACATAATATTTTATTATAAATATCTATGAATTAATCTATCAAATATGTTGACATTTTAAAATTTCGTTTTATATTATAATATCCAATAATATAAAATGGAAGAAAAATGAACAACTTTTTTTCAAATAAGCGATTTTTCATTATGTGTCTTGCCGGGGGTTTTTTAATCTCTTTTCTTTTAGGGCTCATTTCAAAAAGTGGTATTTTAAATATACTTATAAAATCAATAGTTTCATCTCTTGTAATTGGTGCGTTTGGCTTTGGTTTCGATGTGTTTTTAATATCAACCATTGGAGAAGAGGAATATTTAAAACTTTTCAGTAATAATATAAAAACTCCAAAAGAACCGGAAAAAAACATAGATATAAAAGAAGAAATTGCTGAAGATGAAAAATTAGATTACTCAGAAATTTTAAAACAACCAGAAGAAGATGTTTTTTCTAATGCATCAACTCCATCACCTGCAGAAGAAAAAAAATATGATTTTTCCTCATTTGTTAGCAACCAATCAGAACAAACATCTCTGCCAGAAGTTAAAGAACCAGAAACTAAACAAAAGCCCCCTTCTTATAGTTACGATGGTGAAGTAAGTTTTCAGGTAAAAAATAAAAAAATAAACACTACACCGGAAGTTGTTGCTAAAGCTATAAAAACAATACTTCAAAGAGATGGAGATTAATCTATGGCTCTTGAAGCAGAATTATTGGCTAACAATTATCAAATTCCTCAAGATTTTGCACAAAAACTTCTTAACTTTACAAAAAATAATATTGATGCTGCTATAAAAATTCTTGAATCTTCTGAAAAAAGTATAGCAATAGTTAAAGGTAAATTCATAACTAATAAAAAAGTATTTAACGGAGCCTTTATTTTAGCTTATAATTTTGAGCTTAAAGATATAATATATATTCTCTTCGTAGTTTCAAATGATGCTTCTATCTCAAGACTATCAGTAGAAATAAACTGGAAGGATTACTATAGTGAACTGCAAAACTATGCAAATGCAAATTCTGCAAATCTTGAAATCTCTCATGAAATCGAAAGGATACTTACAACACCGGAAAATAAAAAATATATCCATAATTTCTTTATAGATTATAACAACATTGATGAAGTGAATATGAAAAGATTCATAACAAGTGAACTATCAAAACTTCTTATGGACACTGGAGTAGCTATTAAAACTCATACAGATCTTATAGATATTTTCAGATTTGAAAAATTTTTATCCCTTAATCCTCTTGGTCAAAAACCTGCCAAAAAAACATCCAAAGATGTTTTTGTCATCTTAAATCTTAAAGTTGAACCTGTACTCGCTCCAATAGGTGGTCTTGAAATTGGTGGGCTTGAATTTGGTGATGAAATATTACTTCGTATCAAAGATGACAGAGAAATTGTCCAGTTTATATTTTCATTTATCGATCCCGCCTCTTTCCAAAGTGGGGCTGTGTATGCAACAATAGTCTCAAAGGAGATGGATGAAACCACTGGCAATTTTGGAGTAAGGGTCGAATTTGGCCCGGGAATCTTTGGTAGTTTTGTTTTGGGAAACAAGGTAAGGGTTCAAGCCAAGAAAAAAGCCATTGCTCCACCCCCGAAACCAGAAAAACAACCACAAAAAGAAACAAAAAAGAATACAAAAAAATATGAAGAAATAGACTATTCCAAATATTATCCTATCAACGATTATGACAAAGACGAATTTTTTGAGAAAGGCCCTTTTCAGACCTTCGTTGCTGTAACTTTTGTATTACTTGTCATTCTAGTAATAGTTTTATTATTTATTTAGGACTTTCTTGAACTAAAAACTTTTTGATTGTATCGAGTATTTTATCTCTTATAGCCCTTGTCTTCTCAAGTTTTTCTTCATCGGTCCCTGTAAACCTCGATGGATCTTCAAAAAACCAGTGAAGTCTTGTAACCTTTCCTGGGAAAATAGGGCATTTTTCTCCTGCTTCAGGATCACAAACCGTTATTACATAATCATATGTTCTACCCTGCTTAAAAAGCTCAAAAACACTTTTTGTGGGATTATTTGATATGTCTATACCTATTTCCTGCATAGCCTTCACAACTATTGGATTTAAATTACCCGGTTCTAGCCCGGCACTTTCAGCCTCAAAAAATTCTTCCCCAAGTTTATTCAAAAAGGCTTCTGCCATCTGACTTCTTGCCGAATTATGAACGCAAACAAACAAAACTCTCTTTTTTTCCATAAATAACTCCTTGGTTCTTATTTTAAAAAACAAGTGTTAAAATTATGTTAAGATAAAATAAATATTCTTTCAAAATTTTTCTCAATAATTTTTTCAAATTTTGTTTTTTCAATCTGAAGAAATTCAGAAACAAACTCATAGGTATATTTTATATTAAATGGTGAGTTTTTTTCTCCTCTCACTTTCTGGGGAGCAAGGTATGGGGCATCTGTCTCAAGGAGTATTCTATCCAGTGGGATAAGTTTTAAAACCCTTCTTAACTCCTCTGCTTTAGGATAAGTTACATTTCCAGCAAATGAAAATATTGAATCAAGTTCAAGAAATCTCTCTGCCTCATTTACTCCATAACCAAAACAATGAAGGACAAATGGCTTATAAAACTTGTATTCCTTTAAAATTCTGAAAGTATCGTTAAAAGCCTCTCTTGAGTGAATTAATAAAGGAAGATTTTTTTCTATAGAAAGCTCTATTTGAAATCTGAATAATGCTTCCTGAATTTTCACATCTCCATAATCCCAATGAAAATCAATCCCTGTTTCACCAATCGCTATAACATCAAGCTCATCAAAATATCTTAAAAATTCATTGGCCTTTTCCTTATTAAAACTCCTTGCTTGTTCTGGGTACAACCCAATAGCATTTTTTATAACTTTTGATTTGAATTGTTCTTTTATGAGCCTTCTTATTTCTTTATCATCAATAGCAATATTAACAAGATAGCTAAAATCTTCTTCTATCTTCTTTAAGATATGTTCTTCCACAAAATTATAACAATGAAAAAGATGGCAGTGTGAATCAACTAACATAAACCTCTTCTTCCTTATTTTCCCGCATTAAAAATAAAGTTAATAAAAGGACCAATAAAATGATAGCTAAGGGGAAAAGCCAGAGAATATTGTAATTCACTAAATTATTAGCAGAAGAAAAATCTATAACCTTACCTGCAAAAGTATTTCCAAAAAATCCACCAACCCCAAAAATAAGCATAAAGAAGAGTTGATGAAGTGCTGTCCTCGTTTTTATAGTAGAATTTGCATCAAGATAAATTGAGATAGTAACATAAACAAAAGCATAAGTAAACCCATGGATAACAACACCAAATATGGCAAGCGGATGAAAACCCCCGGCCAGATAGCTACCAAATCTTAAAATTTCTGCAAGAAGTCCCAGCACAAGTAGCTTCTTATAGCCAATTTTTGGCAAAAGTATTCCAAGTAGCATTAAAGCAAAAATCTCAGTAAATTGTCCCAGACTCATAATCGGCATTATAACTTTTTCTGGAACTCCAATTGAAGATAGAAAAGGAGCCGTAGAAAGAAAGTAAAATCTATCGGCTATAAAAACCAGATATTGAATTAGCAAAATAATGAGAAGTTCTTTTTTTAAAAGAATCTTAAAAGCATCTATAGGAAAAACCTCCTTTATTGAAGTTGGTTTCTCCATTTGATAAACAGGCAGAAAAAGAGCAAAAATAGATAAAATTATCGCACATATGCCGGCCGCTATCAACGAATCCCCTATTTTTCCTTCATTACCAGGTATAGAAAGGTATACAAGACTAAAAAATGCACCAATAAACATATAGCCCGCTGTCCCCCATACTCTTATATTTCCAAACTTATCACGCTTATCAGACAAAGTATGAAAAGCAATCGCATTTGTAAGCCCTATAACAGGACCATTAAGGATAGAGTATAGAAGATAGAAAAATAGAATATTAGCAAACGATGTCTGAAATCTCAACAATATGAGAATTATACCCATAAAAAAGTTTGAGAATGCAAGTATATACTTTGCTCTTATATACTTATCAGCAATAAAACTTGAAATTAATGGAGA
>JAOACQ010000010.1 GCA_026417755.1 Brevinematales bacterium
GAATAATGAAAAAATAGGTAATGTTGCTCCAAAAACACAAAATTGTAAAAACATCATTATAGAAAGTCTTAATACCATTAACATCTCCTTATATCACAAAGAAAAAACTAATCCACTTTCACAAGTTCATACTTCTGACTGCCAAGACCTATTTCCTCCGCATAATCAAGCCCAATTTTCCAATCAGTATGAGGCTGCGCAAGTTTAAACTTATCTTTTGAAGGTTCAAACTCTTTGCCTATACAACTCTGCATAACTGGTGGGGCATTATTCACAAGATCAACACAGGCTCTATCTAAAGCTACTGGATCAAATGAGGCGAGTATTCCAATATCAGGCACTATAGCAGTATCATTATGGCTCCAACAATCACAGTTAGGTGAAACATTCATAACAAAATTAATATGAAATGAAGGCTTATCCTTAAGAACAGCAAGGGCATATTCAGCAATTTTTTCTTGAGCCCCCTTTGAATCCCATTTTGGCTGTGCTGCATCATACATACACACAGCTACACATTGGCCACAACCTACGCAAAGACTATAATCTATAACAGCCTTTTTATTAACTACCTTGATAGCCCCATGTGCACAGTTTAACTCACATATCTTACACCCAACACAATTTTTGATTACTATATGAGGCTGGCTGTTTGAGTGCATTTCCAGTTTTCCACCAATCGAGCCAGACCCCATACCGATATTTTTTATAGCACCTCCGAATCCTGTAAGTTCATGCCCCTTAAAATGATTCATAGAAACGATAATATCTGCATCTGCTATTGCAGAACCAATCTTTGCAGTTTTACAATTCTTTTGATTTATTTCGATCTCTCTGTATTCAGTTCCTTTAAGCCCATCAGCTATAATCACAGGACAACCCACACTAAAAGGACTAAATCCATTCTCAAAAGCACTCTCTATATGATCCACGGCGTTTGATCTTCTCCCTTTGTAAAGCGTATTAGCATCTGTAAGAAATACTATAGCTCCTTCATTCCTTAAAATCTTAACAATCCTACCAGCATAATTTGGCCTTATATATGCAAGGTTCCCAGGCTCACCAAAATGTATTTTTATTGCTGTATACTTTTTCTTAAAATCTATTGACAAGATACCTGCTTTTTTAACAAGATTCTCAAGTTTATCAAGCAGGTTCCTCCCAGGTTTAGTAGACAAATCGGTGAAAAAAACCTTTGACATAAAAGCCTCCTATAGCACCTCTCTACTCTTTATAACATCCCTATAGTATTCCCCAGAAAGTTTAATAGTCCTTTTCATATTTGAATAGTTCACTCTCACAATTCCAAATCTTTTTTCATAGCCATGACTCCACTCAAAATTATCAAGCAAGCTCCAGACAAAGTAACCTTTCAAATTTACTCCTTCACTTATAACTCTTGATGCCATTTCCAAATGTTGCCTTAAAAACTCCACCCTTTCTATATCAAGTATCTCTCCATTCTTTGTTTCAACATCCTTAGCTGCCATACCATTCTCTGTAATATAAATAGGGAGACCCCCAAAATACTCCTTAAAAAACTTTAAACTTGCATAAAAAGCTTTTGGAGTAATAGGCCAATCCATATAAGTTTTAGGATAACCCTCCGAATACTTAAGCTCTTCAAATCCATCCTGATTATCGGAATGTCTGATCAAATGTCCGGAGTAAATATTTAATCCAACATAATCTAGAGAACTTCCGATTAGTTTCATTTCTTCTTCTGTATAATCAGGGGCATTTTCTCCTACATATTTTAACCACATTTCAGAATATTTTCCAGTCATAAATGGAAATAAAATTTGCTGGTTGTATTTATAAAATGCTTTCTTGGCTGCCTCAATATGTTCTTTTGACTCATAAACTGGCCAGGTAGTGTGAAGATTCTCAACTATACCAGCCTTTGCTTTACTGCCACCATTTTCTCTTATAGCCTTAACACCATATCCATGCCCAAGCAAAGCATTGTGGACAGTCTGATTTGTAACCTTTTGACTTTCTATTTTACCCGGAGCATGTTTATCATATTGATGTGCAAGTATTGTAAAACAGGAAATTTCATTCATAGTAGCCCAGTATTCAACTTTATCTTTAAGATTACTCACTACATATGAGACATAATCAGCAAAAATTTTTGGTAAATCTTTACTTCTCCATCCTCCAAATTTATCCTCAAGCGCCTGGGGCAAATCCCAGTGAAAAAGAGTTACAAAAGGCTTTATATCATACTTGAGTAGCTCGTCTATAAGCCTGTGATAATAATCAAGCCCTTTTGGATTTGGTTTACCTTCTCCAGTTGGAAAAACCCTCGGCCATGCTATAGAGAACCTATAAGCATCAAGTCCAAGATCTTTCATTAGTTTAACATCTTCCTTATAGAGATGATACTGATCACATGCAACATCACCATTATCATTATTCCATACACGACCAGGAAGCCTGCTAAAAGTATCCCATACAGAAAGACCTCTCCCATCCTCATTCACAGCTCCCTCAACCTGATAAGAAGCTGTAGCCGCACCAAAAATGAAATCCTTAGGAAAAGTAAATTTTATCATTTATTCCTCCATTACGCACTATAGTGCGTAAATATTATATAATGAAAAAAAAATTATGTCAATAAAAAAATCAACTCCCCAAATAATTTTATTTTAAAAATAATTGAACTTATTTTTTCTATATGTTATTATAATGAAGAAATTTTTGAAAATTAAGGGGTAAATTATGAAAGTATTTATAATTCTTATCTTACAAGTTATTCTTTTATACTCCTGTGTTGAACAAACCAAACCTTCATACTTCAAAAAGGCAGATGAAAAAAATAACACATTATCCCAAAAAGAAGAAAAGAACGATAATAAAATTCGGATTTCTGTTTTTCCTAATTTTGATTTAGCCTACAAAGAACTTGTTGTCGAATTTGAAAAAGAAAATCCCGATCTTAAAGTTGAATTCTCAGTTCTCGGTTTTGGTGAACATCATAATATGATCATCAATAATATCATTAAAGAAAAACCTTTGCCAGATGTAATTCTTACAGAAGCCGCTTATATTGATTCGTTAAGCCCAATTTTTGAGAACCTTTATGACGAACCTTATAACGCTAAAGAGTTTAAAAGTTTATTCTTCCCATATAAATGGAAAATGGCTTCAAAAAATGAAAATTCAATTATTTCTATACCTATTGACATTTCTCCCGCCTGTGTCTGGTATAGAATCGACATTTTTGAAGAAAGAAATGTAAAAATTGATACAATACAATATTTAGAAGATCTATATATTGCCGGAAAAAATTTAACATTCGATAAAAATGGGGATGGAAAAATAGACCATTGGTTGCTACCCAATGCTGAACTCATTTTTGAAATGATTTTACATTCTAGTGATTATAGATATTTTGATAAAGATGGCAATCCGGATCTTAATAATCCAACAACAGCCCTTGCAATTCAATGGGCAAAAGAATTCAGAAAAGCCGGATATGATGCAAAGGTTAATGAATGGACTATGGAGTGGTACAAAGGACTCAATGATGGCTTATTTGCCTATACGATTTCGGGGGCTTGGCTTGGCTGGCATCTTCAAAATTGGATCGCTCCGGATGCAAAAGGCAAATTCAGAATTGCAAAACTACCGGCACTAAGCAAAAAATCAAATAAACCAATGAATTTTAACAAGGGGGGATCATTCATTGGAATCCATAAAAATGCCCCCTCTGAAAAAAAACTTGCTGCATGGAAACTTATAAAATGGCTTGCAACAAGAAAAGAATCCCAGATTATTACTTACAAAAAAGCTGACGCATTACCAGCAATCATTTCTGCCTGGGAAGATAAAATTTTCGATGAAGGTATTAGTTATCTTGGGGGACAAAATCCAAGACCTCTCTGGAAAGAGATGTCAATGGATATAAAAGAATCTTATGTAGACATGAGAAGTTTCTATGCAAAGAAGTTTCTTTATCAAGCTCTTATTGAAGTCCTTTATGACAAAAAAGATGTAAATAAGGCTTTAGATGATGCTCAAAAGAACTTTGTGAATAAGTTAAATCAATTTTGACTTTTTTCAAAATTTATTTTAATCTATAAAAAAGCGGTTTTGGAGAAGGTTTTATGGAAAAGGTCATAGCTAAGACTTTTAAAAAAGGTGGTTTACTATTAGATGAGTCAAAACTCACAGAACATAAATCTATAGAAAAATCCCATTATCCAAGGTTTGTTCGTATACCTATGTCCCAGCATGCCGGAGCTCCCGCCAAACTTCTTGTAAAAGAAGGAGACTTAGTAAATGAAGGAGACTTAATAGGTGAGGCAGTTGGCTTTATCTCTGCTAATATACATTCAAGTGTATCTGGAAAAGTTAAAGCTATAACTAAAGGCAACACTTTTACACAAAAAAATGTCGATATTGTTGAGATAGAATCCGGTGGGACAATCAAAAACTGGTATGAATCAAAAAGAAATTATTCAAATTGGAGTAAAAAAGAATTCATTGAAACTATAAAGAATGCCGGAATAGTTGGTCTTGGTGGAGCTGGTTTTCCAACCCATGTAAAACTTTCACCACCGGAAGGTAAAAAGATAGAAATGGTTATAATTAACGGTGCCGAATGTGAACCTTATCTGACCATTGACCACAGAATGATGCTCGAAAAAACTGAAGAAATACTTGAAGGAATAAGAATAATACTTCATACTCTTTCAACACAAAAGGCTATAATAGCAATAGAAGAAAATAAGATTGATGCATACAATAGCTTTTTAAATCTTCTTTCTGGAGAACCAAATATTAAGCCAGTTTTACTTAAAACTAGATATCCTCAAGGAGGAGAAAAACAACTCATTCAAGCTGTTATAGAAAAAGAAGTCCCTTCAGGTGGACTTCCTATGGATGTTGGTGTTGTTGTTGAAAATGTATCTACAGTCTACGCCATATATGAAGCTATTGTTTATGGTAAACCGCTGATAGAGAGGGGTATTACCTATACAGGTGAAAATCTTTCAAATGCTGGAAATTACAAGGTAAGAATAGGCACTCCTGTTCAGAGTCTTATCGATGATCTGGGCAAACCTGAAAACTATGATTACATAATAGCTGGTGGGCCGATGATGGGTGTAGAGATTAGTGATACTTCTTTACCAATTGTAAAAGGAACAAGTGGAATTGTATTTTTACCAAAATCAAAAACATACAATGTTGTCAATGACCCTTGCATAAGATGTGGAAGATGTGTAAGTGTATGCCCAATAGGCCTTGAACCAACTGAGATTGCAAGCTATGTGGACAATTTCCTTATAGACGATGCTGTAAAGATAGGGCTTATGGATTGTATTGAATGTGGATGTTGCTCCTACAGCTGTCCTTCTTATATACCACTTGTTGGCTTAATGCGATATGGAAAAGAATTCTATCGAAGAAAAATGGCTTCAATCAAGAAATAAGTGAATCAAAAAGAATCTCTTTTATCTTTTCTTTGAGATAGAAAGGAGAGTGTTTAGCAGTATACCAGTTTGGAATTTTGTTTAAGTAATGATAAGCATCTTCATAATCCTTTCTTTCAATAAGACAAATTGATATATTGTATATTGCCTTTGGATTTTTTGAAATAGAAATAGCCTTTTCAAAGTTTTTTATCGCCTTATTAATTTCTCCTATCTGAAAATAACATATACCAAGATTATAAAAAGCCTTGTCAAATAGCGGAGCAAATTCTATAGCCTTTTCATAACATTCTATCGCTTTTATATATTTTTGCTGATTTAAATGAATATTACCAAGATTGTAATATAGAATAGGATTTGTATTAAATAAACTCAAAAGAACATTAAGATAATTTTTAGATTTTTCATATTCTCCAATTTGATATAATTTCCCCGAAAGCATAAGCATTATTCTTGAATCTTTTTTAGCCATTTCAAGTACCAAAGGATTGTTTAATGCCTCCTTTATTGTATCCTCTGTTCCAGCATTGAAACATATCTCAAGATAATCAATATATAGATCATTATTTTCTGGATTATCTTTGAGAATAGTCTTTGACTGTATCAAAGCAAGATGATACCTCTTTGAAATATAATCAAGAATAATCGATGCTCTTTGCTCTTCAATTGGAAAATCATAAGATAACCCAAAATATTTGAGTCTATCTTTTATAGCATCATCAGCATTTTTTATTTTTCCAAATTTTAATAACTCCTTAATGGCAAATATTTTTATAAAATAATGCTCCTCCTCTAGCATTCTATCAAGAATATCATAAACTTCATTAAAATCTCCTTCCATATATTTTACCCAGTATACCGGATAAAACCCAAACCCTTTAACATCTTCTCTATTAGTTTCATAAATTTTAGAAATTTTCTCATAATTATTGTTTAACAGAAGTAAATATAAAAAATAGGCAAGCCCTTTGTGGTTTTTTTCTTGCTTATATGAATTATAGAAATAATATTCACTATCTTTTAATAAATTATTAAGAAAAGCATCTTTACCCTTATAGAACAAAGTGTTGTTTACAATCATTTCCATAATTCGATAAATATCCTTGAATCAATATGTCTTCTCCTATATTTTCGGCAGAAAAATCAAGTATTTTAACCGCTTCACACATATTTTCTTTACCTTTACCATTCAAAAATGGTATACCAAGCCCCAAAAGCATTTTTGGAGCAATAAACAAAAGTATTTTATCCACCTGATTTTCATTGAAAATTCTATAAAAAACCCTACCCCCACCTTCTACAAGAATAGAAGTAATATTTCTTTTCCCAAGAAGCTCAAAAATTTCTTTAAAAGAAAGATCCTCTGTATCAAATTGAAGATATTCTTTATTAAATTTATCACACCTTTCCTTAAAAGCATCACCAACTTTAGGTCCAATAATAAACAGAGTAGATAGCTCATCATTCATTACATTATAATCCTCTGTAATTAAACCAGCTGGATCAATAACAATACGTAGCGGATCTTTATGCTTTTCTACTATTCTTACATTGAGCTTTGGATTATCTTTTAAAACTGTTCCAGCTCCCACAAGAACAGCATCAACTTTATTTCTCAACCTGTGAACATAATTACGACTTTCTTCACAACTTATCCACTTTGAATCTCCGGTAGAAGTAGCGATATTTCCATCAATGGTTATAGCCGCTTTGGCATATATGAAAGGTTTACCACTAGTTATATATTTAAAGAAATCCTCATTGAGATTAAGTAATTCCTTATGATGATAATCTGTAAATTCAACCTGAATCCCTGCTTTTTTTAACATCTCAATGCCTTTTCCTTTAACTTTTGGATTTGGATCCTTCATTCCAATGATCACTTTCTTGACCTTTGCATCTATTAGTGCTTTAGCACAGGATGGTGTCCTTTTACCTTCATAATCCACACAAGGTTCAAGAGTTACATAAACTGTCGAATCTGCTGCTTTACTGCCAGCTTCTTTCAAGGCTACAATCTCGGCATGATCAAATCCAGCCTTCTGTGTTGCACCCTTTCCCACAATTTTTCCATCCTTCTCTATAACACATCCTACCGAAGGATTCGGCGATGTAAGTCCTTTCACCTTTTCTGCAAGTTTTATAGCCTCTAAAAAAAATTTTTTGTTTTTCATAAATTTTTTTCTCCACTATTCCGATTTTTTATGCACAGGTTGTGCATTAATGTGCAAAACTCTGATATTAAATTAGAAAATTTTTTAACTTTTTATTTTAAAAAAATATTTACAGTTAGTCAAATGTCAAGTATTTGAAAATTTTTATTCAAATTTAATTTATTGTAATATAATAAATTAAAAATATTTTTATTTCAAGAAATATTAAGGGTTTATTAAGAGACTTTTTTAACTTTTTGTGTGCGGAAAAAAGCTCTTATAAATCAAGTGTTTTCAAGGAATTTTTTTTTACTTGAATTTTTGTTTAAATGTTAGTTATAATATTTCACTTTTGATTTGTAGAAAATTTGTTTTTAACTTTTATTAAAAATTTTTGATGAGAGTTTTATTTTAGGTTAATTATTAACTTATTGCAAAAAATTAGGTTAAAAAATGAGATTGCTTTTTTAGCCCAGTGTAAAAAGTTTGGCTGTTGGTTTAAACTCTATTAGCTATATTCTGATAGTGAAATAGTCAAACTTTTCACACTGTCAGATTCATATTCAAAACCAAAAGCAATCTCATAACTTAAAGATTTTGGACAATTTTATTTTTACGGCATTATTCCAAAAGATGACTTTTAAAGGGGTTACTTTGCTTATTATTTATTATAAAGTCTCAGTAGAAAGTGAAGCAATCTCCAAAAGTCAAAATCTTTTGGATAGCCAGGGTGAATATATTTTAAAAATTTGGTTGAAAATCAATATTTTTTAGAGAGGGGTTTTTATGGAAGTATGGAATGAAATTTATGGAGAATTAAGAAAACATTTTGATTCATCACTTAACGCCGCTATTCTTGATAAGATTAAATTCAAAGAGATCCAAAATGATGAAAATATCATTTTGATTGCTCCTGATCCACTGACAAGCGGATGGTTTGTAAATAATTATCTGGATTACGCTAAAAAGATTGCACGTAGTTTATTTAAAAAGGAGTATAACTTTGTTGTAGAAATGTCTTTTTCAGAAGAAAGTTATAAAAGTATTAAATCTGCATCAGTTCCTCAGGTAATAAAAAAACAACCAAAAATTCCATTATTAAATCCCAAGTACACATTTGAGAGATTTATAGTAGGAGCCAACAACGATTTTGCACATGCTGCTGCAATGCAAGTAGCAAAAAATCCGTCCAAATCCTACAACCCACTTTTTATTTATGGGAATTCCGCTTTAGGTAAAACACATCTTCTTCAGGCAACAGCATACAAAATTATGAAAGAAAAACCAGAGTTATCAGTATATTATACAACAAGTGAAAATTTCACGAATGAATTCATTGAATCAATAAGAAATGGAGAGGCTTCAAAATTCAGAAAAAAATACAGAAGTTTTGATGTTCTTATAATTGATGATATTCAATTTCTCCAGAAAAAGGAAAGCACACTTGAAGAGCTATTTCATACTTTCAATGAACTGTTTCATGTAAGAAAGCAATTGATTTTTGCATGTGATAGGCCAGCAAAAAGTCTATCTGCCATTGAAGAAAGGCTAAGAACTCGATTTGATTCAGGCCTCTCTGTTAAAATTGAATCCCCTGACTATGAAACAAGAAAAGCAATACTTTTGGCTAGAGCTGCTGAAGAAAATATTTACATACCAGAAGAAGTTATAGAATACATTGCCCAGAATGTAGAAAGTGATGTAAGACTTCTCGAGGGTTCTTTAACAAAAGTTATAGCATACTCAAGTCTTAAGAAAAAGGATGTTTCGCTTGAAATAGCAAAAGAGATTCTGAGAGATAAGATAAAAGTAGAAGTTCCAAAAAACATAACTGTAAGTGATATTCAAAAAGCAGTTTCAAAATATTTTAATATAACTGTCAATGAACTTAAATCTGAAAAGAGACTTGAAAATATTGCTTATGCCAGACAGGTTGCAATGTATCTTTCAAAGATATACACCAATCTCTCACTTACAGAGATAGGAATGCTTTTTGGTGGGAAAGCTCACAGCACTGTTCTAAGATCAGCAGAAAAGATTAATAGTCTCATAAAGTCAAGAAAGAAAACCAAAAGAGAAATAGAAGAAATACTTTCTCTTTTCAATGAAAATGAAGCCAGTTCAAAAGAGGAAGACTGATGGAATTTCTTGAGATTATAGAAAACAGAGAAAGCGTAAGAAGTTATAGTAATCAAGAGGTAGAAGAAGATAAGCTCACTAAAATACTTGAAGCAGCGAGACTTGCTCCCTCAGCAGCCAACAGACAACCGTGGGAGTTTATAATCGTCAAGTCAAAAGAAATGCTTGAAAAAGTAAAACAAACATATCAAAGAGATTGGTTTTATAATGCCCCTCTCATTATTATTGTAAAGGGGGATAAAAATCAAAGCTGGAAAAGAAAAGACGGATACGATTCTATAGAAACTGATTTAGCCATTGCTATGACATATATCATCCTTGCTGCTTTTGATTTAGGACTCGCTACGTGTTGGATTGGAGCTTTTGATGAAAGTAAATTGAGAAGAGTACTAAACCTTAAAGAAAATGAGGTTGTTTATGCCATTACTCCTCTTGGTTACCCAGATAAAAACTATGAACCAAAAGGGGCAAAGGATAGAAAAGATTTGAAGGAGATTGTAAGATTTATTTGAAAATCAAGAAAATAAAGAATTTTTTAATATAAAATTTATTATAATCCCATATGAATTCTTGATTATTTTTTACTATTTGTATATAATTAAAGAAAATTTATAAATATGAAGAAGAAAAATGCATATAGACAATACAATATTAAAAGAAAATTTATCTTTTAGTCAAAAAGAAAATACAAAGTTTGAAGCTATAATTGATAGTTTAAAGCAAGATAGTAAAATTATTATAAAATACAAAAAAGCTATTCTTTTAAATGAAGATGCGTTAGATGAAACAGTTTTTGAAAAGGAAAGTTTTGACTTGATTATTACCTCTCCACCATACAATATTGATATTAAATATAATTCTCATAATGATGATCTTACATATGAGGAATATTTATCTTTTTCCGAAAAATGGATGAAAAATTGTTTTAAGTGGGCAAAAAAACAAGGTAGGTTTTGCCTGAATATTCCTTTAGATAAAAACAAGGGTGGACAAAAAAGTGTAGGAGCTGATTTAACAATCTTAGCACAAAAAATTGGATGGAAATATCACTCTACCATAATATCTGTCTCTTATACACATCT
>JAOACQ010000011.1 GCA_026417755.1 Brevinematales bacterium
GTCAGCGACAGGAAAAATTAGTTTTCTTGAGTCTTTGGGTATAGGTTCTTTGATTATGCCGGCTTTGAGCAATAACTTTTCTGCATCTTCTCCAAGTCTTCCTTTAGGTAAAGCAATGACCATCTTTCCTCCAGATAAAAATTATAAAAAAAGCTGATATTTTAATCAATTAAATTTGCTCTAATTTTTTCAAAAATTTTTAACTTGCTTATTTCTTTTTTAAATGTTTCTTTATTAAGAAAATAATCAGAAGCCTTTTTGCCTATCCCCGGTATTTCTTCTATTTCTTTCAAGCTCGCATTTTTTATAGAAAATGGGAATAAAAATCCAACAATAGATCTTTCTCTATAAGCTATTACGAAAGAATCAATTTTTTTATGGATTTCTATCTTTTTTGGAATATTGACTGTGATAGGGTAAGTTCCTATCTGTCTTGCTAAAGACCAATCGCCTCTGTGTGATTCTACGATAAGGTTTCTTAATATTGTGCCTTCTGGAAATATTTGTTTAAGCATATAATTGTCAATTTCATTTCTTATTTTTTCTCTATAATTCCTGAAAATAGCGTCGAGAATCTTTTCATCTTTTCCTGAGTAAGCTTTTTTTATTTGTGTTTTATTTGATGGTTTAATCTGTCTGATATTTATTCTTCTTAATAATAAACCATCCTCTTTAACCTTAAGTAAAAATTCATAGTTTTTCCTGAAAGTATCTTTATTTTCTCCAATTAAACCTTTTATAAGGTTTATTCCTGGGAGTAATTTGGGTATCCCATTTTCTCTTATTCCACCAATCTGATTTAACATTTCTATGGCAAAGTAGACTTCATACGGGCTTGCTTTGAGCGAATTTTTTTCGATAACAAGAGGGTCAGCACTTTCCATTCCAAAAGCAGCAACATCTCCAGGTGTATTATGTTCAACGATTATCTCGGTGATTTTTTTTGATTCTTCAGGGAAGTTTGCGATTGTTCCCGGATTTACATTGTCAAGATGTAATGTTTTTATGTTGGGTATTTTATCTCTTATCCCTTTGTATAAATATTCTATCCAGAGAGAGTTAGGTTTAGGGAAACCATTTTTAATCTTTGATAGGTCTCCTCCATATGAGTATAAATCAGCCTGCTTACCTATACGGAAATGTTTAACCCCATATTGGTTTAAGGTATAGATCTCTTCAATTATGTCCTTTGGTTCTCTGAAATCAACCTCAAAAAGTCCTTCTACGCAAAAGGAGCAATGAGTTACTCGCGGACAACCTCTTCCTGTTTCTATTTCTGCAATTATATCTGGATAGCGAGGATGTTCATTAACTATGAAAGCACCATTAACTGCGAATTCATTTAGTTCCTCTATACTTCTGTATCTGAAGGAAGAATCAGAATGCCTGAAAAAATGAAAAATGAAAGCCTCTATGTCTTTTTCTATGATTTTCAGATTCGAGTGATCAAAGTAACAATTTTCAAATTGTATTGGTCCGCCAAGAAAAAATTTGGTTTTTCTATTTTTCTTTGCAATTTCTTCAATCTCTTTTAATTCAATAGGATTCCCACCAAGGTATTTACCTGGAACAGGATTTCCAGCTATAATAGTTGAATATTCGCAATTTTCAAGTATGAAATCCTTTTCTCTCAATTCGGTTATAGTTTTATAGTGCACATCTCTAAGTCCTGCAAGTTTTGCAGCTCCTGCAACATATCTTACATAAGTAGAGATATATGGTGGAACGCCAAGACAGGTTGGTTCATCTACAAATCCATCTATTATAAGAAATTTCATTATAGTCCAGTTTCTAGTTTTATTTTATTTTCTTTTTGAATTACACCGCTTTTGTCTTCTTCCGGAAGAAAATCAAGCTCTATATCTTTCATATCAATTTTATTTGTTATTTTTTCTATATCTTCAACATTATCTTCCTGATAATTTTCATTATGTAAATCACATTCTTTTGCCGGGACCGTACCAACAAGGAAATATTCTCCAATTGTTCTGGGGCAAAATTGATTTGCGAGTAAACCTGTAGAAGCACAGACTTCTGCATAACCAACCTCACCGGCCGGGACACTGAAAGGTATATCCGGCACACCTTTAAGTGAACGAAGTGTAAACTTCATCCATATAGGAGCAGCAACCAAAGCAGCCGAACGATGTCTACCAAGAGATTTGTTTGGATTATCAAATCCAACCCACACAACAGTTGCAAGATTTTTTGTAAAACCACCAAACCATGTGTCTTTCCAGTTTGCAGTTGTTCCAGTTTTTCCACCTGCCTCAAGATTAAAGCCTGTACTTTTTGCGGCACCGGCTCCTGTTCCATAGTAGAGTACATCTCTCATTAATGATTGCATTATAAAAGCAGTACCCTTTGACATAATTTGTGTCTTACTTGATTTATCAATTTCCCTTTTGAGTTCAAAATCTTCAAGGGTTTTACCATATCTATCTTTAATTTTAAGAATGGCTATAGGTCTTACGCTCACACCATCATTTGCTACGGCTGCAAGAAATCTTGTCATTTCAAAGGGTGTGAAAATTCCTATTCCAAGAGCACCCGATAGAGCCGGAGGAAGTCTTTTCTTTACCTCATCTTTTGGGATACCAAAGTATTGTCCCAAATACTCAGAAACTCCATCGTATCCGAAAGTTTTGAGGAGAAGTTCCCATACCTGAACAGCAATAACATTCACAGAGTATTGTAAAGCAGTTCTTATTCTCAACTTTCCACGGAAAGTTCCCTCATAATTTCTTGGTACCCAGAGGTTTCCAGATGGCTCTTGAAAAGCAAGAAATTTATCTTCAAATACGCTTGCTGCTGTTATAAGCTTTTTTTCTATAGCTAAAGCATAAAATACCGGTTTGAAAAGTGAACCAAGAGGCCTTTTTGCCATCATTGCCCTGTTGAACTGATTAAGATAGCTAAAGGAGGTTCCTCCAACCATAGCCTCAATATAACCATTGTTGGGATTTATTGCTACTAATGCGGCTTCGATTTTATCCTTTCTACCTTCGCGAAGAATTTTTAGATTATTTCTTTCATTTATCTTTTTTGTTATTTCACCTATTCCTAACAAATAAGAAGATAATAACATAAAGTCATTGTATGAAGAGATTAGCTCATCCATTCTTCTTTCTACTTTTGCAGCTCCAACCTTTAAGGCATCCAGTCCAAAGGTAATACTTATGAGATCTACTATATCCTCAAATTCTCCCCTATAAAAGGAACTATAATATTTTGTTTCTTTATCGTAATTTTCCTGTTCTCTTGTTATTGCAGCTACAATTTCCTCGTTTGCAATCTTTTGTTTATCAAGATCGAGGGTTGTAAAAATTTCATAACCTCCACCATATACATTTTCTTCTCCATATAGTTTTATAAGCTCCTGTCTTATAAATTCTGTGAAATAGACAGCTTCATTTCGGACACTTCGTTGAATATTAATATCCTTAATTTTAAATATTGTAGAATAATTTTCCCAGAAATCTTCATAAATTTCGTCAGCCTGGTCTTTTGTTAGGTAACCAAGTCTCACCATTGAAGAGAGAACTAATTTGTGTCTTGCTTGTGCCTTGTATGGATTAAAGATAGGAGAGTAAGCTGAAGGTTGTTGAACAAGCCCTGCAAGTAAAGAAGCCTCGGCAATGGTCAAGTCTTTCGCTCTTTTACCAAAGAAAAATTGTGCTGCAGCCTCGATTCCATAACAACCATGACCAAAATACACTCTATTAAAATACATTTCGAGGATTTCTTGCTTTGAATATTTTTTTTCTATCTGAAAAGCGTACCATAGTTCTACTATTTTTCTGAATACACTTCTTTCACCTGTTGTGAATAAACTTTTAGCAAGCTGTTGGGTAAGTGTAGAACCACCTCTTGCTCTTTTACCCATAAGTGGTTCTATAAGTGCTCCTTTGATTGTAGCCCAAAAGTTGAAGCCTCTATGTTTATAAAAGTTGTTATCTTCAATTGAAATAATAGCGTTAATGAGAGGTTTAGGTAAATCTTTAAAATAAATAATATCTCTTTTTTCAAAAAAGAATTCAGTGATAAGTCTACCTTTTACATCATAAACTTTTGTTGGGACTGAATACAAAGAATAATTTTCAAGTGCTTTAATATCTTTAAGAGTCGAAAATGTAATTACTATTTGAGCAATTATTATACCTGATATAAATCCGATGGCTAGAATGCCGTAAAAAAATATTTTTTGTATAGTAGTTAAAGGAAAATGTTTTCTAGTCTCATTTAAAAATTTCTTAAACCCCATTTGAATTACCCCAAAGAGCGTATTTCTATCAGAAATTTTAAAATAAAATAGTGAAATAATCAAATTTTAGGTTTAAGTAGTTGTTAAATATTAAAACTTCCTCTTGACTTTTTTCTTAGCTGGGACTATCATTTGACTAGGGAGGTTTGTATGAATAATCTTAAAATTGAAGAAAGAAAACTTGGTAAATCTGGTATTATTGTTAGGTGTATTGGTATGGGTCTTTGGGGTATTGGTGGTGATATGTGGGGAAAGACGGATGACAAAGAATCCTTAGAAGCTATAGAAAAAGCCCTTGAACTTGGTATAAATTTTTTTGACACGGCGGATGTATATGGTGATGGCCATAGTGAAGAATTACTTGGTAGAGCAATGAAAGGTAGAAGAGATAAATTTATTGTTGCTACTAAGATAGGATGGAAAAATTTTGATGGAGATAGAAAAATAAGTGCTTATAATACTGTGGATAAACTCATCAGGGGGGTAGAGGAAAATCTCAAGAGACTAAACACAGATTATATTGACATTATTCAAAATCATATTAATTTCAGAGAACCAAATATGGAAATTTTCATCGAAGGATTTCAGAAATTAAAGAGAGATGGAAAAGTCAGGGCTTATGGAGTAAGCACAAGCGATTTTGAATATTTAAAAGAATTTAATAAAGATGGAGGTTGTGCTACTCTACAAATAGATTATAGCATTCTCAATAGGACTGCTGAAAAAGAAATATTTCCCTATTGTATAGAGAATAATATAGGAGTCATAGTGAGAGGGGCACTGGCAATGGGAATACTTACTGGCAAGTTTACAAAGGATACTCAATTTAGTGAGGGAGATTTTAGACAGAACTGGCAAAAAAATCCAGACGAAAGGGAGATTTTTTATAGAGATCTTGAGACAGTTGAAAAACTTAGGCCTCTTGCAAAAAATAAGACTCTTTCCGAGATAGCTATACAATTTGTACTAGCTCATCCGGCTGTAAGTGTTGTAATACCAGGGGCGAAGAATGTAAGGCAGGTAGAAATGAATTTTAGTGCCGGGACATTATCACCTCTTACCAAAGAAGAATTAAGGATAATTGATTCAATTGTTCCACCAGGTGGTGGTAGAAAAATATGGCCTGCTTAATAAATGTGTCCCATTTTTTTCTTTTTGGTTTCAAGATAGTTTTTATTGACGGGATTGGGTTCTATCACTATTGGAACCCTTTCTACTATTTCTATTCCATAACCTTCGAGACCAATAATTTTAGTAGGATTGTTTGTGAGTAGTCTTATCTTGGAAACACCAAGATCTTTTAATATTTGAGCGCCAATTCCATAGTCTCTCAAATCAGGTTTAAAACCGAGGTGAATATTTGCTTCTACCGTATCAAGTCCTTGATCCTGTAGCGCATAAGCCTTTATCTTATTTGCTAAACCTATTCCTCTACCTTCCTGTCTCATATAGAGGAGAACTCCTTGTCCGGCTTTATCTATCATTTCTAATGCTTTGTGAAGTTGTTCTCCACAATCACATCTCAAAGAACCAAGAATATCACCTGTGAAACACTCAGAATGAACCCTTACGAGAACAGGTTCATCGGGAGAAATTTCACCCTTTACAAGGGCAACATGCTCTTTATCTTCAAGATCTGTTTTGTAAACTATTATCTTAAAATTTCCATAAGCTGTAGGTAAGTTTGCTTCGGATTCTCTGAAAACATGTCTTTCTTTACTTCTTCTATATTCTATTATTTGGGCAACAGAAATTATTTTAAGGTTATGTTTTTCAGCAAATTTTAATAGTTCAGGTAACCTTGCCATTGAACCATCTTCGTTAAGTATTTCGCATATTACTCCTACAGGTTCAAGACCAGCTAGATTAAGTAAATCGATTGTTGCTTCTGTATGGCCAGCGCGTTTTAGTACTCCTCCTCTTCGTGCCTGCAAAGGGAAAATATGTCCCGGTTTTACAAAATCTTTAGCACTAGCTGAAGGATCGGCTAGTTTTTTAAGCGTAAAACTTCTTTCAAATGCCGAAATACCTGTTGTTGTTCCCACTGCATCAACAGAGACAGTGAAAGCTGTCCCCCATTTTTCATCAGGGTTCTCAATCATTATCGGGAGATTTAATTTGCAGGCTTTCTCTTCTGTAAGTGGAGCACATAGTAAGCCACGAGCTTCTTTTATTATAAAGTTTACTTTTTCCGGCGTTGCAAAAGAAGCAGCCATTACAAGGTCTCCTTCATTTTCTCTATCTTCATCATCGACTACTATTATAATATTCCCTTTTTTTATTTCATTTACTGCTTCTTCAACGGTATTAAATATATTTTTTTTCTCCACCAAGTCCTCCGATTTACTTTTTAAGATTTTTTATTTTTTTAAATTTGTCAAAGAATATGATTAATTCTATAGGGTTATCCTGTCTATCTATGACAGGATAAATATTTATTTCTTCTGAAAGATATAATTCTTTTCCATTAATTGTCTTGATTTCTTTGTTTTTGATTGTTGTTTTTGTTTTTTTTGCAATAGCATAGTCTAAGGCATCTTCAAATTCTTTATCTATAAAAGAATCTACAATTTCTTCATCGCTCATTTTATTAAATATATCCATAAGATTTACACCATCGTAATTTGCTATCGAGAGTCTTGTTAATTGCCTATTTATTATATCGTAAAATTCATTTTCATTTTTTCTGGCAAAAATTTTCTCAAAAGTTTCATTATAATGTTTTACAATTTTTTCTCCGTTTTCTATGCTGACAAAGAGTATTGGAATGTTTAAGAAATCAGCAAGTAGTTTTGTTTTTTCGTGTTCTACAAAAAGCCTTTCTGTCTTGAGCTCATTATATTTTTCTATCTTATTTAAGATAAAATTTAAATATATTCCAATATTGCCAAATTCATCTTCATCTGGGATAGAGATTGATTTAAGATTAAAATCCTCAAATTGACCAACCTGTTCCAGACGTTTTTTTATTTCTTTGTATTTGTTAATACCTTTTTTGAAAGCAAAAAAATAAACATAGCTTCCATAGATGAAAGACAATATAAGAGTTATCGAAAAGAAAAATACTATTCTATTAAGTATTTCCCCTAGAACCTTTGGGCTAATTAAATTCTGTTGCCAATTATTATATACTATATAGAGTATGACCAGAGAGACGACTCCTATAAAATGAATTGTAATGGAAATGGCGATATATATCTTTAATTTTGTTTGTAATGGGATCATTATTTTTTCCCCTCTTTTTCAACTTTTATAAGGAAAGAGACCAGATTTATTTCATTTTCCATAAATCCTGAAGCTATGAGTTCATCTTTTGTTTTCCCTTCTAAAATTAACATTTTTAATTTTTCTCTTCTATCATTTTTTTCTTGCTTTTCCTCTATTTTGACCTCTTTTTCGGTTGAAGTTTCATTATTTCTATCTTCTTTGATAGTGCTTTCTTTGTTTTTTGTTTCTTCGATTTTTGTTGGTTTAATATTGGTTTCCTCTGGAATATTCTTTTCTACAATTTTTTCAATAATAATTGGTTTAGTGCTGGATTTTGAAATTTCTTCAAGTTTAAGTATTTTAATATCTGCTCTTTTTATTAATTCCTGCAACTCTGAAATTTTATCCTCTAATAATTCTATATTACGTGCGGCTGCTCTATTGAACTCTGTAATCAATGCTTCAAATTCTTTTTTTGTCTCTTCAAATAAGACATTTTCTTTCAGAGATTTAATCTTGTTATTTGTAACAAAGAAAAGGTAAAAAGCAAATCCAAATGCAATAATAGCTATAAATACAGTCATTTTTCACCTTATTAAATTTTAATAAGGAATCGAATTAAAATCAATTAATTTGTCTGTTTATTGAAAAACATTACGAATTGTTCTCCTGAAATCATCTTAATTTTCTTGAAAAAGTTGGTAGAATAACAACCTTTATCTGCACCAAATAATGAAAATAAAGTAACAGAGTAAGTTGACATACCTTCATCAATAAGGTAATTTTCTATTGAATTAAGTGTAATTGGCATTATAGGGTTAACTTCTCTATAT
>JAOACQ010000005.1 GCA_026417755.1 Brevinematales bacterium
TCAAGTCCATCTGAAAGAGAGTATTTAATTGATGGAATAAAAATCAAACTATTATCAATAAGGTTATAAAATCCATCAAGGGCAACACTCGCAAATTCATTATGGGTGTAAGTTATATTTACATAAATATAATACCTTGCAAGAAAGAATTTGTCGAGTTTGGTATTTTTATCGTAGTCATTTGTGGATGTTGCACCCTTCTCAGCGTAATAAAACACAAGTGCTGTAAAAAATTTCCCATCCAGAAAGCTATAATCTAAACCAAGATTTGCTTCATTCCAGTTATTTGTAAAACTATCATCAAAATGATACGCATAGCCACCATAAATTCCCACCTCAAGGTCACCTTTAAAATATAGCCCAGCCTTGTTTGTATCCTTTGCCTGTCTCTGTCCTGCAACTCCAAAAGTGAAATTTCCGAGATGCCCGTAGGCACTGCCACCATATACAGGAATGTTTTCATCTCCTACCATAGAAAGATAGCTCTTAAAACCAGAAAGCTCCCAGAAGGTTGATTGATATTCAAGGGCAAAGATACCGCTCTTGTCAGCCTTAAGATCCGAGATGGAGAGATTTTTGTCAAATTCGAGCGGGTTAAAAACTCCGGGGTTGCCGAAGTTTATGTATGTTTTACCTAGTGTCCACATGCCGATAGTTGAGTCATAACGTACAAAAGCCCGTTTTAAATCCAGCATATAGTTTAAAGTAAGATTTGTAGAAATTTCAGGTGGAAATCCAATAGCCACAACTTCCTGTGGTAGTTTAATTTGCACCGGAAATTTTGACGCCTCTCCATAAAGAAGATAAAGCCTTGCATCAAAATAAAATCTCCATTCTTCAGTCTTTTTTGATAAGATGAGTCTATTTTCGACAATGTCACTGAAGTAAAAATTATTTGTTCTATTTATCCACAATGCATCATTTCTGAACAACCCGTTCAACTCAATTTCTGCAAATATTAAAGATGGAAAAATTAAGAAGAAAAAAATAAATTTTATTTTCATATTTGCCTCCATAAAACAGGCTCTTTTTTAATGAAAGATTTCATAGAAAAAGCCAGAGAGTTTTGGACACTTGGCAAAACCCCTACTTTTTCAAATTCTGCAGTGAGAAAATATTTTTGTTAATCTCAATATCAAATTCCAGTTCAGAAAACTCAACCGTTGTGAGAGAATCTGCTGTTTTCATATCTTTTACTACCACAATTGTTGGATACCATCTATCGCCAAAGTTTTTAAATCCGGACTGATTCATCTTTTTTAGTAACCTACCACTTTTAGCAAAAAGTTCAATCTCTGTCGCTACAAATCTTTCCTTATCAACTAAAATTAATTGTCTATGGTAGGTAATGTCTTTCTTTTCAGGCTTTGCAGTGAATTCCAGTATATAATTTCCATTTGTTTCACCAATGAGTTTTATATCATATCTACTTTTGTAATCCTCATCGCTTAAAAGATCTTCATAAGAAACATCACTTCCCATCATTCCCTGTCTCAACATATGACCTGAAATCTTCATAATGTCATCGGCATCTGGAAAATAAATCCATAGCTCTTTGTCTATCCTTAAATATTTTACACCTTTGTCTTCAGGATTAGTAAATTCAACAAAGAATTTGTTTTTCTCTTTCACCCCCCAGATTTTCATCGTTTTTGTCAATTTTTTTCCACTTTTCTGAATAATCATCTTTGCGGTAGCCTTTTGACTTTCAAAAACCTCGTTTTTCTCAAGCCTATCAATTATATCATCAACAGTAACGGAATAAAGAGAAACGTTCAATAAAAGAAAGAGAAAACAGAGTCTCATAGTTCACCTCCTCATAATGATATTATACAATAAACTGACCGTTCAGTCAATAATTCTAAGAAATTTTTTCAGAAGCCTAAAATATATAAAAAGTCAGCTTTAAAATTTATAATATTTTCTAAGAACTAAAAGTTTATCTGATTGGTATAGATGAAGATAGAAATTTTAAGAACTTTAAATTTTTACTTTATATAAGGTATATATTCTTTGTCTACCTTAGCT